>JBEIQG010000023.1:0-26300 GCA_040376625.1 Nitrospira sp.
AGCAGGCGGTCATCCGTGCGTCGTTGGCGTCGGTGACTGTCCGTGAGCTCATGGTCAAGAACGTGGTGTCGCTGTCCCCGGACATCACGCTGGAAGAAGCCGTGAACCAATATTTCCTGCCCTACGGCTACGGGGGATTTCCCGTGGTGCAGGATGGGCGGCTTCTGGGTATCGTGGCCGTGCGTGATGTGCAGACCGTCAACAATACCCAGTGGGCGTTTCGCCGGGTTGCCGATGTGATGCAGACCTCCAATGACGAGATGGTCGTCTCACCGGAGGTGTCGGTGATACAGGCATTGGAGAAAATGATGTCGTGTGGAGCGGAGCGTTTGATCGTGGTGCAAGACGGGGAACTGCTCGGGTTGCTGACGCGCGCCTCTATCGGCAACTTCATCGAACAGCGACATCCTTCCAAGTAGGTCATCCCGCACCGCCTATGCTTTGCCACAGGATGCTCAAAATGGCCGTCCAGCAAGGCCGCAGCGAGGTCCACGGCGCGAAGAATAATGAGCGCCACGTCTGTGGACGCCGGCGAGGCGGTGAGCCGGCAGTGTCTTGGAGGCGAAGCCACATCATTCTTACCCACCCACCCCGAGCCTGCCAAGACAGGCTCCTTTACCGTGGGCGGTACGTTGAGGGCCTGAACGATGCGAGAACGCCGCTGGTGACGGTTTTCAGCCTCCGTCGGACATGGAATTTACAGAAACACAGATCAATCGCTACAGCCGGCATATTCTTCTTCCCGAAGTCGGAGGTAAAGGTCAGAAAAAAATCGTGCAGGCGAAGGTCCTCATCGTCGGCGCAGGGGGTCTCGGCTCGCCTGCCGCACTCTATCTCGCGGCCGCCGGAATAGGCACCATCGGGCTCATCGACAGCGACGTCGTGGATCTGAGCAACTTGCAGCGGCAGGTTATTCATCAGACGCCCGACGTGGGCCGCCCCAAGGTCGTCTCCGGCAAAGAAAAAATTCAGGCCCTCAACCCCGACGTGAACGTGGTGATGTATGAGGAGCGACTCACCGCCGGCAATGCGTTAAAAATCATGAAGGACTACGATGTGGTCATCGACGGCGTCGATAACTTCCCGACGAAGTTCTTGATCAACGATGCCTGTTTCTTTGCCGGCAAACCGCTGGTGCACGGCGGCATTCTTCGATTCGATGGTCGCGTCACCACCATTATTCCGAAGAAATCGGCTTGTTATCGCTGCGTGTTTAAGAAGCCGCCACCCGAGGGACTCGTGGCTTCCTGTCAGGAAGCCGGTGTCATCGGTGTGCTGGCCGGCATCATCGGAACCATCCAAGCCACCGAAGCATTGAAGCTGATCCTCGGCATCGGCCGCCCGTTGACCGATCGCCTGCTGGATTTCGATGCACGCCGCACCCAGTTCAGAGAAATCCGCATTAAGCGGAATCCCGATTGTCCGCTCTGCGGCGAACGGCCCACGATCACGGAGCTGATTGAAGACGGCGACGTGGCCGGGCCGACCTGTGCACTCCCGGGTCAACGTAACTTGTAGCGAAGGTGTCTCCATGTCGAAAATGAAAGCGCTCGTGTGCCGGGAATGTGGGAAGGAATATCCACCCAAGGCCATCCACGTCTGTGAGATGTGCTTCGGCCCGCTCGAAGTCAAATACAACTATGACGAGATCAAGAGCACGATCTCGCGAAAGAAAATCGAACAGGGCCCGAACAGCATGTGGCGCTATATCGACCTGTTGCCGGTCGAGAGCACCTCGATCATCGGCCCCCATGCGGGACTGACACCTTTGGTGCGGGCAAAGAATCTCGGCGCGCATCTGGGCATCGACGAACTGTACATCAAGAACGATACGGTCAACCATCCGACCCTGTCGTTCAAAGATCGGGTCGTCTCGGTGGCCCTCACACGCGCTCGCGAACTCGGCTTTGAGACGGTCGCCTGCGCCTCAACCGGTAACCTGGCCAACTCTGTCGCCGCCCATGCAGCTGCAGCAGGCATGAAATGCTACGTATTCATTCCGGCCGACCTCGAAGCGGCGAAGGTGCTCGGCAACCTGATCTATAAGCCGAATGTGGTCGAGGTCGAAGGCAACTACGACGATGTGAACCGGCTCTGCAGTGAAATCGCCGGTGAACATGGCTGGGCCTTCGTAAACATCAACATTCGCCCCTATTATGCCGAAGGGTCCAAGACGCTTGCGTTCGAAACCGTAGAACAACTCGGCTGGCGCACACCGGATCAGGCCGTGATTCCCATGGCTTCCGGTTCCCTACTGACGAAAATCTGGAAGGGACTGCACGAGATGCATGCGCTGGGGCTGGTCGATTCCGTCCGCACCAAGATCAACGGCGCGCAGGCTGAAGGCTGCTCCCCGATCGCCACAGCCTTCAAGGCAGGCCGGGATTTCTTCAAGCCGGTCAAGCCGAAGACGATCGCCAAGTCCCTTGCCATCGGCAACCCGGCGGACGGTTACTACGCTCTGAAAGCCACGGCTGAGAGCAAAGGCGCGATGGACGCGGTGACGGATGAAGAAGTGGTCGAAGGCATTAAGCTGCTGGCCCAGACCGAAGGCATTTTTGCCGAGACGGCCGGCGGCGTCACCATCGGAGTGCTGTGCAAGCTCGTGAAGCAGGGATTGATTAAGAAGAGCGACGTCACGGTCGCCTATATCACCGGCAACGGGCTCAAAACCCAGGAAGCGGTCGTGGACGCCGTCGGGCGTCCCTTCCGTATCCAGCCCAGCCTGGTGAACTTCCAAAAAACATTCAAAATGGGAAAGAACAGTGGTGGTGACTCATGATTAAGGTTCGTATTCCAACGCCCCTGCGTCCGCTCACGAAGGGGCAGGGCGAGGTTGAATCCACGGCAGCCAACATTGTGGACATGATCGGATCGCTCGACGCGACCTATCCGGGGCTGAAGAGCCGGCTCTGTGACGAGAAAGGCGACTTACGCCGCTTCGTCAACATCTACGTCAACGAGGAGGACATCCGCTTCCTGAACGGAAAAGAAACCTCCTTGAAGGACGGCGATGAAGTGTCGATCGTTCCCGCAATTGCCGGAGGATAGCCATGACGAGCTTACGATTTCATATTCGTTTTCCGGAAAACAAGATCAAGGAGCCGATCATTTATCAGATCGGCCATGAGTACAAGGTGGTGACCAACGTGCGCCGCGCTGATGTGCGCGAGACGACGGGATGGATGGATCTCGAACTGACCGGCGAGACCGAAGAAATCGAACGCGCTATCGACGGCATCCGCACCAAGGGCTGTGTCGTCGATCCCATTGAACTGAACGTGGTGGAATAAGCGGTCGTGAAACGCACCGCGGGACGCGTACCTCGATCCGGAGAGGCACGCCTCACTCTTCACGAGTGACGAGAGACGAAAGCAATGGATTTTACCGAACAGCAAATACAACGCTACAGCCGGCACATCATCCTTAACGAGGTCGGCGGCAAAGGACAGGTCAAACTGTCCAGGGCCAAAGTCCTCCTGATCGGCGCCGGCGGACTCGGCTCGCCTGCAGCCCTCTATCTGGCGGCAGCCGGCATCGGCACCATCGGTTTGGTAGACGGCGATGTGGTGGATCTCTCGAATCTCCAGCGACAGATTCTCCATACGACCGCCACGATCGGTGTGCCGAAGGTGGAATCCGGAAAAAGGATGCTCTCGGCCATCAACCCAGACATCACGATTAAGACCTATCAAATGAACGTCGATACCGAGAATATTCTCGGGCTCGTGTCGGAGTACGACATTGTGCTGGACGGCTCGGACAATTTCACCACGCGCTTTCTCGTCAACGATGCCTGCTTCTTCGCCAAGAAAACCCTCATCTCGGCCAGCATGTTTCGCTTCGAGGGACAGCTTACGACCATCAAGCCGCATGCCGGATACCCCTGCTACCGATGCCTGTATCCGGAGCCGCCGCCGGCCGGACTGGTCCCGAACTGTCAGGAAGCGGGTGTGTTGGGGGTGCTGGCGGGAACCATGGGCATCCTGCAGGCGTCTGAAGCGATCAAGGAAATCCTGGGCATCGGCGAGACGATCGCAGACAAGCTCGTCATCTACGATGCGCTGGAGATGAAGTTCAGGAAAGTGTCGCGTCCGAAGGATCCGCGTTGCCCCCTCTGCAGCGCCACGCCGACGATCAAAGATCTGGGCGGGGACTACAGCGTCGCCTGCACCATCTGATATGCCCGATCTGTCGATTCCACAACACATCCTGGATCAGATCGTCGCGCATGCGCGCGAGTTGGCGCCGTTCGAATGCTGCGGCCTGCTCGCCGGCACGAACAAGACCGTGACCCACCTCTACCGCATCACCAATATCATCGCCGCCGAAGGCGCGGAAAAACTCTCGACCTTCGACGACGACAAGGTCGCCCATCTCGAACGGTTGTCCCCTGAGGAGCGAGCGGAGATCGCCTTCGTGATGGACATGGGAGATTTCTCAGCCGCAAAAAAAGACATTCGCAAGAACGGCCTGGACCTGCAGGTGGTCTACCATTCCCATCCGAAGGACCCGGCGAGGCCTTCGCATACGGACATTAAGATCGCCACCGACTACGAAGAAATCTGGGCACGCATCAATCTACCGGTCCCGGCCTACCTGCTGGTGTCGTTGATGCACTCCCCCGCAGCGGATATTCGTACCTACTGGATCACCGGCGGCAAAGTTCGGCCAGCCGACGTGCATATCACCTAACGCCGCCACCACTTCAACAATTCCATCGCGCGCCTCTACCAATCGACCGGCAACGGTGCCATAATTCGGCTTTATTCTCTCATCGAAGGGAGCATTCGATGCGATCCACGGCGTTGATCATCGCATTCATCCTCTGCCTGGCCGGGGTCATGAGCCCGGAAGACGGCTCTGCCGCCGAAAAGAGCTACTACAGCCCGATCATCAATGTGGACGTAGAAAACAGTCGCATTCTGATCTCAACGCTCGGTGCGGTGTTTTGGGTGGAGGTCCCGGAGGAGGCCAAGGCGCATATCGAAAAGCTCCCACAATCTGGGCTCGTGGACATTGTAGTGGAAACACGCGAAGGCCAGCCGCCGCTGCTGAAAACGTGGAAAGTCAAATCCGGAGAATCGAGCTGCCTGCACTTCGACGGAAAAGTCTGCAAGTGAGCTGACATTTCGGCGCTTTTGCCTGCCGGTGGCGAACGCTCCGACAGGCAAACAGGAAAAGCCGGTGCGCACTAACCTTATGGGCAGGCCGTAGCGTTATTCCGAACTACCCAGCATATCGTCCACCAACGGACGATTAATATCGGTGCATCCGATGCAAATGGTATCGAACAACGATTCGTGGTCGGATACGAAATTCCGCTGATCGACCAAATTCTCGGCAAAGACCTGTTCGTAACATACTTCACACAACATCATGAGTCCGCGTGACACGGAGACTGTTTTCCGGCCCGTACTCCCTGCCATAACCACACTCCTTTTTATATGGATGATCCGGCACGCGCAGCCTGCGCTACACCGATCCCTTTTGCCTCGCGATCCAGAAGTCTTCAGGCTCTAGATCAACCCCACACACCGCACACTCATAAATCGATTCGCCCTCCGGCAACCGGATTTCCGTCCGATCAATCCGACCACGGCACACGTGATAGAAACGGCCCCTGGCATCCTCATTATCGAGCGGATCGCTTTCGTAAATCAGCACCATAGTTCCTCGTCGCTCCTTCGTATGGGATCATGAAACGTCATTCGCTTTTCGTTCCAACGCTACGCTCCACGGAATACCGCCAGCGGCAGGCCGTGCAACAGGGTCGCCGGCCGTCAGTAGGATGGTCAAACAAGCCCTCCCGCGCGGACGCGGCAAGCACGGGGGTGAGACGAACTCTTCTACCCCATCTGCCCCGAGCCTGCCGAGACAGGCCCTGTTCCCCTGGTGGTACCTTGAGCCTATCTGCGATGCAGAACGAACCTGGCGGCTTTTTTCACCATCCGGCTAAATTTTGAACTGGGCCTCGTACAGTCCCGCGTACACGCCACCCAGACGCATCAACGCCTCGTGGTTGCCTTCCTCGACAATCGTCCCGCGTTCCACCACGATGATTCGATCCACGTCATGCAGCGTGGCCAGGCGGTGTGCGATGATGAACGTCGTTCGCCCCTTCGTCAGATCGTTCAGAGCCTCGCGAATCTTCACCTCGGTCTCCGTATCGATATTGGAAGTAGCCTCGTCGAAAATGACGATGGGCGGATCTTTCAGCAGCACGCGTGCGATCGAAACCCGCTGCTTCTGGCCGACCGACAATTTCACACCACGCTCCCCGATCCAGCTATCATACCCGTCCGGCAGTCTGGTGATAAAGTCGTGGGCACGCGCCGCGCGGGCAGCCGCTTCCACCCGTTCATGCCCGGCCGTGAGGTCGCTATAGACGATGTTCTGACGCACGGTGCCGTTGAAGAGAAAGGGTTCCTGCTGCACTAGACCGATCTGCCCTCTCAAAAAGTCCAGCGGCAGCTCTCTCACATCATGACCATCAATCAGCACCGCGCCGCTACGCACGTCGTAAAACCGCATCAACAGCTTGAGCAGCGACGTTTTTCCCGCCCCGCTCGGTCCGACCAGGGCAATCCGTTCACCCGGCACGACCGCGAGATTCACATCTGATAAGACGGTGCCGTCCTTCCGGTAACCGAACCCCACATGCCGATACTCCACCGCGCCTCTCAGCCGTTCGGCCGGCCGCACCGCCCCGGGCCGGTCTTCGACCTCAGGTTTGGTGTCGAGGATTTCGAAGACGCGCTCACTTGCCGCCAGTGCATGTTGCAACATGTGATTCAAAGAATGGATTTCGTTGATCGGAGTGTAAAAGAGCCCGAGATAGGAGAGAAACATGACCAATTGGCCGACCGTCAACTCCCCGGCCAAGACCTCCCCTGCGCCATACCACAGAATCAACACCGTCCCGGTGCTGCCCACGAACACCATGCCCGGCCAGTACCAGGACCAAAGGAACATGGCCCGTAAGCTGTTCTGGCTATAGGTCTGGCTGAGGGTCGCGAATCGGTTCCGCTCATACTCATGCTGATTGAAACCGATGGTCTCCTTGATGCCCGACAAGGCATCCTGCAGATACGCATTGAGATCCGCCACACTTTTGCGGATCTCGGTATAGTACCCATGCACCCGTCGCGTAAACCAGGCGGCACAGACAATCAAGATCGGAATGGGAAGCAGTGAGAGCAATGCGAGCTTCCAGTTCAGAAAAAACATCATGATCGTGATGCCGACCAGGGTCAGCGAGGCGGTGAGCAACCCCTCGAGCCCATCAACGAAAATCCGTTCGACATGTTCGGTATCGCTCGTCACCCGGGTCATGATCTCGCCCGTCGAACGGTTCTCGAAATAGCTCAATGACAGGCGTTGCAGGGCCCCGAACACCTGCATGCGCAATGCGTGCACGGCCTTCTGCTCGAGTAGATTGTTGAACCGGACACGCATCGAGCTCATCAGATTCCGCAAGACGTAGGAGCCGAGTAGCGCACCCAGCACCCAGGGCAACATCTCAGGGCGCTTCGACTGAATCACATCGTCGATGACGATCTTGACGAGATAGGGCGGAACCAGTTCCAGGGCGGTGGCGAGACCCGCGCATACGAAGGTCACCATCGCCAGCATCCGGAACGGCTTGAGGTAAGAGAGAACGCGTAGGAGCGAGTTCACGACGACTCGACGATCCGGGACGGATCAGATGACACTGGCCGGTTCCTTCTGCCAATACTTCTGAAATTCATCCATCTGGGTCAGGGTGGAGAAGTCAGTCATGCGGTCGATGAATAACTTGCCGATGAGATGGTCCAGCTCATGTTGGATACAGACGGCATACAACCCGCTGGCTTCGAAATCGAATGGCTTGGCATTTCGATCCAGCCCCGTCACCCGGACGGTGGAAGGACGCGTCACTTTGCCTCGCAATCCGTCGACACTCAAGCAACCTTCCCAGCCTTCAACCTGCTCGGGCCCGTAAAACTGGATCCTCGGGTTAATGAGCACCGTTTTGGGGAAACCGCCCTCGCCGGGACAATCCATCACGACGAGTTGCTGAGATCGCCCCACTTGCGGAGCGGCTAAGCCGATCCCCGGTTCGTCGTACATCGTTTCAAACATGTCGTCGATGAGCTGCTGGAATGCGGCTTTTTTTATCTCCGCCGGAGTCAGAGGCAAGGCCTTCTGCCGGAGAATCGGATTTCCGAGTTTGCTGATCGCCAAGATCGCCATCCTGCACCTTTTCTATCGAGTTCTATCGAGGTCTCGTTGCGCGGCCGGCTCAGACCACGCAACCGATATCATTATTACCTACCACGGCCTTTTGACTCTCCGCAACCGCCTCCATGCGGTCGTCAACCGGCCCGCTTGCGGATCTTCGGCTCCGGGAGTTCAAATGTCTCTTTCGACTGGTTCCACCACTCGATCCATTCCTGCGCCCAGCCCTGACGATCCTGCTTACTGGACGCATCCCAGTCATGAAATTCCGTCTCATGCCGGGTCAACATCCAGAGTGACTGCACGGCGGACAGGGCCACAAAGCGTTCCTCATCTTCCAACAGTTCGATAAGCGGCTGGATCACTTCTTTCCGGCGGACATACCGCGATTCAAAGGCCGCCGCCTTACGAATCGAGGGATTGGCATCCTTCGCCATCGCCTCAATGGCAGGCGAGGTTTGCAGCGGATCCAGCCGCACTGCGACCCGGAGCGCGTGCTCACGTATGCGAGGCAGTTCCGTCCCCAGCTTCGCCGTGTCCAGCAGGGCCGGCACCGCAGCCGGAGACTTAATCATGGAGAGGGTCTCAATGGCATTGTACCGGATACGCGGGCCCGGCATAGCCAGCGCTTTGGTCACCACCGACAGGACCGGTTCACCCAGATGCACAAATTCGCCCATCGCCCAGAATTCCTGCTTCCCTTCCAATAACGGCAACAGCGCCTCGGCCCGCTGCAGTTCCTCAGGCGTCAGGGCCTTGGTGTTCGGGGCCACCGAAACATCCGGCACAGGCTCGGACTTAGGCGGCGCCTCGTAGGGCATCTGCACCGGCCACAGGGCGGCGCCGGACCAGGCTCGCTCCACCGTGATGCCCATGACACACAAACACATCAGGCCTCGAACCAACAATCGACCGATCTTTCGCTGCGTCAGACCCATCATAACGACCTACCCCTCAATAACATGACCATTAATGTTGAATCACCGGTTCCTGTTCTGCCTCGGCCGATGGCCTCTTCGCCGTCCGGCGATGCACGACTTCATACAAGACCGGCAGCACAACAAGGATCAGCACGGCCGCAGTCAGCATACCACCCACCACCACCCGGGCCAGCGGTTGTTGCGCTTGCGAGCCGATTCCCGTAGCCAGGGCTGCGGGAAGCAACCCGATGGCTGCGGCGAGCGTAGCCATGAGAATGGGACGCATCTGCACATCCGCCCCCTTCAGGACGGCTTCTCGCAATTCGAGCCCGTGCCGGCGAAAGTCCTCGATCCGTGAGATTAGCAGGACTCCTCCGAGAATCGCTACTCCCAGCGTCGAAATCACCCCCACCGCAGCAGAGATACTGAAATGCGTTCCGGTGAAGACAAGCGAGAATATCCCCCCGATCAACGCAAACGGAACGGTCACCAGCACGAGCAAGGCGTTCGTCAGGGAGTTGAAGGTCGTGTAGAGTAAAAACAGAATGATCACCAGGCTGACCGGCACGATCATCGTCAGCCGCTTTTGTTCGGACGTCAGTTGATCGTACTGGCCTGCCCATTCAAGCCGATACCGTTCGGGGAGCGAGACCGCCTGGGCCATCTTAGTCTGGGCCTCCTTCACCGTGCTCTCCAGGTCGCGGTCGCGGACGCTGAACTTGATCGGAATATACCGTTCGTTGTTTTCCCGATAAATGATGAATGCGCCGGTCTGAGTCCTGATCGTCGCCACCTGTTTCAACGGAATCCGCGCGCCGTCCGGCGTATTGACCAGAATATTGCCGATGGTCTCGGCATCCCGCCGAAACTCAGGCAGAAAACGAACTACCAGATCAAACAGACGCTCGCCCTCATAGACCTGCGTCACCCCCTGACCGCCCACCGCCGCCTGCACCACCGCATTCACGTCCGACACGCGCAACCCGTACCGCGCGCTGGCTTCCCGATCCACCTGGATCAGGAGATTGGGCTGCCCCACTAACCGGAAGATCCCCAAATCCTTCACGCCGCGGATACCCCTCATTACCGATTCGACTTGGACGGCCTTCGCCTCCATGGTTTTCAGGTCGCTCCCGAATAACTTGATGGAATTCTCCCCCTTCACGCCGGACATAGCCTCTTCCACATTGTCCTGAATGACCTGCGAAAAATTGAAAACAATCCCCGGAATGACCTTCAGCCGTGCCTCGATCTCCTCCACCAGATGATCCTTGGTCAATCCCGGCCGCCACTCTTTCTGCGGTTTCAGATTCGCCAGGAACTCGGCGTTAAAGAAACTCGTAGGGTCGGTCCCATCGTCGGGTCTTCCGAGCTGAGAGACGATCGTGACGACTTCAGGCGACTGCCGGAACATCTGCCGGATTTCTCCGGTCAAACGGGCGGCCTCGTCGTAGGAAATATCGACCGGCATGGTCGCGCGGACCCAGAGGTTTCCTTCCTCCAGCGCCGGCATGAATTCTCCCCCGATGAACTGCAGCGCCCCGAATGCCCCCACCAGCAGTAACAGTGCCGCGCCGATGACTTTCACATTGTGGCGCAGGGCCCACTGCAGCACGGTCAGATAGGTCCGGCGAATCGCGCTGACAAACCGCGTATCCTCTTCCTTCACCACGCCCGTCAACAGGAGCGAGCACAGCACGGGCGCCAACGTAAAGGCCATGAGCAGCGCACCGAAGAGGGCAAAGCCATAGGTAATGGACATCGGCGCAAAAATCTTCCCGGGCACGCCGGTCATGGTGAACAACGGAATGAACGCCACCACGATGATCGCCGTCGAAAAGAAAATCGGCTGTCCGACCTGGCGTGCCGCCCGCACGATCTGTTGCGGCACAGTCAGGCCCAGCCGGCGATCGTGGCCGAGATGGAAAAAAATACTTTCCACCATCACCAGAGTCGCATCGACGATGATGCCGAAATCGATCGAGCCGAGTGAAATGAGGTTGGCGGATTGTCCGATCATCACCATCATGGTGAAAGTGAACAGCAGCGACATGGGGATGGTCAACGCCACGATGAGCGACGCGCGGAAATGACCGAGAAAGACGAACAGGATGACGAACACGAGTACCATGCCGCTGATCAGAATATCGGTGACCGTTTCGACCGTGGTGTGGATCAAGGCGGTTCGGTCATAGAAGGTCTTGACCTTCACTCCTTCCGGCAATTTCCACTTGTTGAGCTCATCCACTTTTTCACGCACCCGCTCCAGCACGGACAGCGCCTTGTATCCCCGCTGCAGGAGGATCACCCCTTCCACGACGTCGTCGTTGTCATCGATGCCGACCTTGCCCAGCCGCACCCGGTGCCCCACCGACACGGTGCCCAGCGTCTTGACGAAAATGGGGGTCCCTTCCTTCTCGGCCACCATCACATTTTCGATATCCGGCAGGCCGTTGATCAGACCCAGGCCGCGGATGTTGTAGTTCTGCGCGCCGACGGTGAGATAGTTGCCGCCGACGTTGGCGTTGCTGTTCGTCAACGCTTCCATGACCTGCGCAAGGCTGACCTGATAACTGATTAACTTTCCGGGATCGATATCGACGTGATACTCCTGGGTCGTTCCTCCAAAGGCCGTCACATCGATGATGCCCGGCACACGCCGGAACTCCCGCCGGACTTGCCAATCCTGGATCGTCTTGAGGTCGGTCAGACTCGTCTTCCCGTCTCCGGCCAGCTCATAGCGATAGATCTCTGCAATCGCCCACCAAGGAGACAGCGCCGGCTGTACGTTCTGAGGAAGACTGACCGTGGCGAGGCGATTGATGACTTCCTGCCGGTCGAAGAAGTATTGCGTCCCGAAGTCGAAATAGATCTTCACGTCGCTCAACCCGAAGATCGACAGAGAGCGAATGTCGGTAAGACCCGGCATCCCGTTTAAGGCCACTTCAATGGGAATCGTGATTTGCCGCTCGATCTCCTCCGCAGACCAGCCGGGAAATTGCGTGATTACCTCGACCATCGGCGGGGAGGGGTCAGGATAGGCGACGATGTCGAGTTGCTGGAAGGCGTAGAGCCCGCCGAAGAGGAGACTGAAACCCAGCGCGCAAACCAGAAACCGCTGAACGAGCGAGAGCTCGACGATACGGACAATCATGAGGCAGGGCACCTCTGGATGAAGCGAACGCGCACGATGTCGACCTCGATCATGACTTCAGCTCCTGTCCCTTCACCAGTACCGCACCCTTGATGACGATGCGCTGGCCCGGCGTCAGTCCCTCCAGAATGCGGACCTGACCGCTGGAGACGTTGGAGACCACCACCTCGCGTTTCTCATAATGATTCGGGACGTCCACCACATATACGAAATGTTTTCCGTCGATCTCGACGACCGCTTCCTTCGGAATCGTCAGGAACGGGGTTGCGTCGCCGACGTCCAACCTCAACCGCGCGAACATCTCCGGTTTCAGGCGCTGATCCCGATTGTCGACCCAGGCTCGCACCTTGATCGTGCGGGTGTTGGGATCGACGACATCTCCGATGGAGGCCACGACGGAGGCAAAGTCGGTCCCCGGATAGGCTTCTACGTTGATGCGCCCGACCTGGCTGACTTTCACCAACGCGAGGTCTCGTTCGTAGACGTCGGCCACGACCTGCAACCGGTCCAGATCGGCCACCGTGAATAGGACTTGACCTGCGTCGCTTCCGACAGATTGCCCCGGAGTCACGGCCCGCTCAACAACGGTACCGGTCAACGGACTTTTCATCTCGAAACGCGAGGTAATACGCTGTTGAGCGAGCGGTTTCTCCAATTCTTGGGCAGGAATGCGCAGGGACAGAAGGCGTTCCTTCGCCCGCCGGAATTCCGCGCGCGCTTTGATCAAATCATTCTCAGCCTGCTTGAGATCCTTCAAGGCCAAGGCCTTGGTGGCAAACAATTCTTTCGCGAGTTCCTGCGCGCGCGTGGAATACTCCAACTCCGAGGCTTCTTTCACGAACTCCGAATAGGCGGCGGTAATATCGGAACTGTCGATGACCAGTAACGTCGCGCCTGCCTCCACACGGTCGCCCAGCTTGGCCCGCACCTCCACCACCCGTCCTTGCAGCGGAGAGGAAATTTTCGAGTAGCGGTCTTCTCCGTAGGCCACCTTTCCGACCAGGACCAGCTCGGGCTGGATCGGTTTGAACTCCACCACGGCCGTCTCAATCTGTCCGGTAGACTGCGCCGGGGGCTGAACGGCAACATGTTCCGAAGTCACGGGAGGCTTCGAAGAGGCCGGCTCTTGTGTTTGACTGCAGGCACACAATGACAGCGCCACTGCCATCCCTACGATCGGCCTCGCCCTAGTGATCATGACGCAATCTCCTGTCCGACCGAACTCTCCAATTGGAACAGGTTCCGTTGGTAGGAAAAGAGGGCTTCGATGAAATTCTGTTGAATCGTACGGGACGTCCGCGCGGCATCGAGGAGATCCAGGATGGTGGCTCCTCCCCGCTCATACGCGCGCTCGACGATGGTAAAGGTGGAGCGGGCATCTTCCAACACCCCCGCCAGATAGGCTTCCACCAGTCGGCGACTCTGGAGCAGGTTCCGGTAGGCCACATCCACCTGGTTTTCCACCTGATTGACTGTGCGATCCAGTTCCGCCTGTGCCGACTGCACGCCGACTTCAGCCTGAGCGATCCCGCCCTGATTACGATTGAACAGCGGCAGGGGCACACCGAGATTCAGGATCCCCATCTGCTGGTTATCGGGTCCCCGCGGGCCCTGCACCGAATAGCCGGCTCCGATCGTCACATCGGGAACCCGAAAGGCCTTGGCCAGTTTGAGCTCCGCCTCTCGTTGCAACAATGCCGCCCGCCGGCTCTTGATATCGGGGCGCACATCCAGGGCCACCGACCTGAGCCGTCCCATGTCGGGGTCCACCCGCCGATAGTCCATTTCCGTCGTCAGCTCCAGCTTCGACGCGGGAGAAAGTCGCAGCAGTTGCCTGAGATCGGCGCGGGCGGACTCGCCCTCCTGAATCGCCTCGATCACCTGCGCTTGAAAATCGACCACCTGCAGCCGAATCCGAATCAGGTCGACTTCGGCGATGTAGCCTTTTTTAAACCGGATCGTGTTGACGTCCAGGATGCGGGCAAACCGGTCGCGATTTTCTTCCGCGAGGGACAACCGGCGCTGCGCCATCAACACTCGATAGTAGGCATCCTTGATCGTAAACCCCAGTTGACGGACGGCATCCTCAAAATCGGCTTCCGCCGACTGCACCCCGAAGCCGGCGCTTTCGATGCGGTATCCGCGCTTGCCGGCCAATTCGAACAATTGCTGCACCTGCACCGTGAGTGCGCCCGTTTTTGCCAGCGTATTGCCCTGCGTAAACGAGGCTACGTTCCCCAGTTGCGCCACCGGATTCGGGAACAGCCGCGCCGTAATCTGTTGCCCCTTGCTGGACTCGATGCCGTATTTGGCGATCAGCAGATCCAGGTTCTGTTTCAGGAATAGGGCCATGGCCTCGGACAGATTCAGACGGACTGTCGGAAGGGAGACCGGAGCGGACTGGGCCGGAGCAGCCTCAGCGGCCTGCGCAATTCCATCACCGGTCAGGAAAAATGCCAGCAGGCCAATCGCCGGCAAAACGCTGCAAATTAGGGCCGATAGGCACGGGCCTGCCTTCCGGCGATCTTCGAAGTGGAGCATGTCGTCACGCCTTGTGCAGGAGTATCGAACTTTCGAGGACAGCGCGCGCATTATACTGATTCTATGGTGCTTTTGAAACAAGACCCGCGACACTCGCTCATTGCATTTTCAGCTCCGTCCAGGCCCGGTCATAGAGGCGGACCCCCCTGCCGACATCTGTCATCCACTCCAGCCGATCAAGTTGGTCGAGCGGCGGGTAGACCGCCGGATTGTCCCTCGTCGAGGCGTTCACCAGTTCCCTGGCCGACCGGGACGCTGAGGCAAACCGCAACCGCTCCGACGTGCGCGCCGCGACGTGAGGCTCCATTAAATAGTTGATAAATCGCATGGCTAACTGTTTCTGAGGCGCCGTCCGGAGTACCACCAGGCAGTCGGCCCACAAAGTGGCCCCTTCCTTGGGCACGACATAGCGAATCGACGGCCGCTCAGCCATGGCCCGCGCCACCGGTCCACCCCAGGCATGCGCCAGCACCACCTCGCCTGAAGCCAATAACTGATCGTAGTGGTCGCTCGTGTAGGTCTTCACCAGGGGTTTCTGCCGGAGCAGCCGTTCCTTCGCGGCCTCGATCACCCGCGGATCCGTACTGTTCATCGACTGTCCCATCGAACGCAACACCGCGCCGAAGACTTCCCGCTGGTCGTTCAACATGCTGATGCGGCCCTTGTAACGAGGGTCCCACAAGATCGACCAGCTATCCGGCGGCGTCGGGATCTCGGCGGAATCGTATCCGATCCCCACGCTGCCCCAGAGATACGGGACCGAATACCGCCGCTCCGGATCGAACGGGAGGGCCTGCAAGTGGGGCTCCAGGAAAGACGCATTGGGGAGCGCCTGCTGATCGAGTTCACTCAGCAGTCCCTGCTGGATCATGATGGCGACCATGAAATCGGAAGGCACCGCCACGTCATACCCGGTGGCCCCGCTCTGGAGCTTGGCCAGCAACTCTTCATTGCTGCTGAAGGTATCGATCACCACCTTCACCTGCTCGCGCCGTTCGAATTCCTGAACAATGTCCGGCCCCGCATAGTCGGACCAGGTGAAGTAATGCAGGACCGGCCGGGACGCGAGAGGATCGGTTCCTGAACCTTGCCCGCAGGAAGACAAGGTCCCCGCGAGCCAGAACAGGCACAGCGCGCAGAGACCCATCCGTTGGAAAAGACTCCCCACTCAGACCTCGCGGCGTTGAAGCTGAAGAGAGACCGCGACACAGGCCATGGAAACGACCAGCAACAACGCGGAGAGCGCATTGATCTCCGGCGTGACACCGGACTTGATCATCGAATACACCTTCAACGGCAGCGTCGTCGCACCGGGACCGGCCGTGAAGAACGTCACCAGGAAGTCGTCGAGCGAGACCGTAAAGGCCACCAGCACCGCACCCCAGATCGCCGGACGCAAGAGCGGCAACGTGACATACCGGAAGACCTGCCAGGAGTCCGCGCCCAGATCAGCCGCCGCCTCTCGCAACGCCGGATCCAGTTTGCGCAACCGCGTGCGGATCATGATGGTCACCAGCGGAATATTGAACACGATGTGTCCGAGAATGACCGTCGTGAGGCCGAGCGGCATCTTGAGCATGACGAAGAGGAGCATCAACGCCACGCCCATCATCACCTCCGGAATGACCAGCGGCAGCACCAGCCCCCCTTCGATGAGCTGCTGTCGGCGAAGCGGCATATGCTCCATGCCGAGTGCCATCAGCCCGCCCAGCAACGTCGCGCCGATGGTTGAGACCACGGCAATGAGCAGGCTGTTGGCGGTCGCAGCCAGCAGGGCCTCGTCATGCCAGAGGGCGGCATACCACTTGAGGGTCGTCCCCCGCCAGGCCATCGACAGGTGGGCGGCATTGAACGAATAGAGCACGAGTACGAGAATGGGGCCGTAGAGAAACAGCATCGCCAGACCGCTCACGAGACTCAGGCCGGTCGATCCTCGCCTCATCGTCCCTCCAACGGCCCGGAAGCGCGGGCGCCATGGCGGTAATACAGCGCGACCGCGGCCATGACGATCCCCATCAGCACAAAGGACACCGCCGAGCCCAACGGCCAATCGCGGACGACCAGATACTCGTGTTGAATGAGGTTGCCGATCATCATGCTTCTCGCCCCGCCCAGCAGATCCGGCGTGATGAACGAGCCGATCGACGGAATGAAAACCAGGACACAGCCACCGACGATGCCCGGCATCGTGAGAGGAACCACCACCCGCGTGAGGATCGCCCAGCGCGATGCGTACAGATCCCAGGCCGCTTCCACCAGGAGCGGATCCAGCCGTTCCACGGCGACGTAGAGAGGCAGCACCATAAAGGGAAGATACCCGTAGACCAGTCCGATCACGACGGCCGTCGGTGTGTAGAGTAATTCCAGCGGGGCGTCGACTATTCCAAGCGCCAGCAACAGGCCGTTCACAAGGCCGTCCTGACGCAGCACAATCATCCAGGCGTAGGTTCGCACGAGAAAGTTCGTCCAGAACGGTAACATCACCAGCAGCAACAACAGCGGCTGCCACCGGGCCGGACTTCTGGCAATCGTATAGGCGAGCGGAAAACCAAGCACGAGGCAGATCGCGGTCGTGAGACTCGCATACCAGAGCGACTGCCCGAGGATCTTGCCGTACAGAGGATGCCAGAGATCCAGATAGTTCGCCGACGTGAACTCCCACACAATGCCACCATAGGTTCCACGGGAAGCGAAACTGATGGCAAACACCAAGGCCAGTGGAACCAGAAAAAACAGGCTCATCCACAGCAAACCGGGAGCGGCCAGCCAACAGGAACGGCAAGGGGATTTCGTAGGCGGTGACGACGGGACTCGAGATGGCATGGTTACTCGTAGAACAACCGCGCATCGACAGAGGACCAGTGGAGGTAGACGGCATCCCCCGGGACGAACGTAACAGGCGATGTACCCGTGGCCATTCTGGTTTCCCACACTCGATCATGGGCGACCCGCACCAGATATTTCATGTCGCTCCCGGCGAACAGTACCTTCTCGATGCGGCCGTCGAGCACTGGACCGGCCGTCGATGGCCGGTCCTTGGCGATCCGGATGTGCTCCGGGCGAAGCGAGAGTATGGCTGAACGACCGGCCTGTTCCGTGGAAAGAGTGCTCACCGTGAACGGATGCTGTCCTGCATCGGACGGCTGAAACATGCGATCCTCCCCGACCGAGGGACCGATCGTACCCGGCAGCTCATTCGACACGCCCAGAAACCTGGACACAAACAGGCTACGGGGCCGCTCATAGACCTCGCGCGGGCTCCCGACCTGCCACAGGCGCCCCTGGTGCATGACGGCAATGCGGTCCGACATCATCATCGCCTCTTCCTGATGATGCGTCACACAGACACAGGTCAGTCCGGCCTGTTCTTGAATGGATTTCAGCTCCACCTGCATGGCCTGCCTCAGCTGTTGATCCAACGCGGCCAGCGGCTCATCGAGCAGCACCACCGCCGGTTTATTGACCAACGCGCGGGCCAGGGCCACACGCTGTTGTTCTCCGCCCGACAGTTGAGCCGGCAGCCTCACCTCTTTGCCGGTCAATTTCACCATCGCCAAGGCCTGGCGTACCTCCTCAGCAATGAGTGCCGCGGACACCCGCCGCATCTTCAGGCCGAAGGCCACATTCTCGAACACCGTCAGGTGAGGAAACAGCGCGTAGGATTGGAACACCAGATTCACCGGCCGGCGATTCGGCGGCACACCGAGCATCGACTGCCCGTCGATCAACAGATCGCCTTCGTCCGGATCTTCGAAGCCCGCCAGCATGCGCAAGACCGACGTTTTCCCCGCGCCGCTCGGACCAAGAATGGAAAAAAACTCGCCCCGACGGACCTGGAAACTCACCCGATCCACGGCCGTGACTGCACCGTGTCTGCACACGATCCCGCGTATGTCGATCGTTGGAGGCGTTGAGGAAAGAGACTGTTCAGAAGAGGTGAACGGAGGGGTGGACGACGTGGCCATCGAAGGCTGAATTCAAACCGCCGCGCCGACAGCCACGGCTCAATGCTCCAAATCGACTTTGGAGCTGACATCGCGCAGATGTTTTCGCACCCGCACCCGATGCTCATGTTTCCGCAAGAGTTCGCGGCGAATGACGTCGCGATCCTCGGCCACAATGCGCACGAGCCGGTCGTTGTCTTCAGCATGGTTCCGCACGAGCTCGGAGAGGCGCTGTACCTGCCGCTCCAGCCGTTCCAGCCGCCACACCATTTCCATCATCGGATTCGCGGCTTCGATATCGGGCTTGACGACCGCCTGACGGGCATTCTGTTTCTTCATGTCCGCTCCTTCGCATTGAGCCCGACGGATGTCGGAGCCGCACGTTGAGTCGTAGTATCGTCCGAGATCGAGTTGAAGTCAATCATTCTGCGTCCTTTCTATTCATCCGTCGTCCTGCTACAATCGGCCCTCCTATGGCTAAGATCTTCACCATGGTGCTGGCGGGCGGCAAGGGCGAACGCCTGAATCCGCTGACCGAACAACGCGCGAAACCGGCGGTGCCGTTCGGCGGGAAATATCGCATCATCGATTTCACGCTGAGCAACTGCCTGAACTCCGGCCTGCGGCAGATCGCCGTCCTGATCCAATATAAGTCGCATTCACTCGATCGACACATCCGCATCGGCTGGAACATCCTCAACGCGGAATTGGGCGAATACATTACCTCTGTGCCGCCCCAACAACGCATCAGCGAGGACTGGTACCGCGGCACCGCCGATGCGGTCTTTCAGAATCTTTTCCTGCTGGACCCGGACCAACCCGAATACCTGCTCGTGCTAGCCGGCGATCACATCTACAAGATGAATTACGCCGACATGTACAACCTGATGCAGGAGAAACAGGCCGATGCCGTGGTGGGCGCAATCGAAACGCCGCTGGCCGAGGCGAACCGTTTCGGCGTCATCGCTGTGGACGAAGACCACCGCATCCTAAGCTTCGACGAAAAGCCGGAGAAGCCAATGCATATTCCCGGCGATCCGACCCAGGCGTTCGTGTCGATGGGCATCTATCTGTTCCGCACCAATGTGGTCCGGGAGCAGCTTATCCGGGATGCCAAGGAAGGCACCAAACACGATTTCGGCCGAAACATCATCCCCCGCATGATCAAAGAAAATCGCGTATACGCCTTCAAGTTCCAGGACGAAAACAAGAAGGCCGTGAAGTACTGGCGCGACATCGGAACCCTCGATGCCTATTGGGAAGCCAACATGGATCTGGTCGCCGTCGACCCACTCTTCAATTTCTACGACAAGGCCTGGCCGATCCGTACCTATCAAGGACAGTTTCCGCCCGCCAAATTCGTTTTCGCCCAGGATTTTCAAGGCGGCCGCATGGGCGTGGCGCTCGACTCCATCGTGTGCGGCGGCTGCATCATTTCCGGCGGCCGCGTACAGAACTCGGTGCTCTCGCCGCACGTCCGGGTCCACGACCATGCCGACGTGCGGGAATCGGTCGTGATGGAGAACGTGGTCATCGGCGAACATGCCCGCATCCGGCGCGCGATCATCGATAAAGACGTGATCATCCCGCCCAAAACCGTGATCGGCTTCGACCCGGTTGCGGATCGTCAACGTTTCAAAGTCACCGATTCCGGATTGGTGGTCATCTCAAAGGGAATGAAACTGCATGCCGCCGTCGATTCATCCGGTTGATCTGGTCGCGACGCTCCGCCAAAGAAATCTCACTCCTGCGATTATCTTTCTCACATCGAGACGGGCCTGCGACGAAGCGATGCAGTCGTTCGAGCGCAGCCAGGTCAACTTGCCCAAGGCGCAACAGGAACAGATCGCCCGCGTCCTGGCTCAGGTCACCGAACAATATCCCAGCATTGCGGAACACCCGCTGATCGACACGGTCCAGCGCATCGGTGTGGCGGCCCATCACGCGGGCCATCTTCCGTCGTGGAAAATTGCCGTCGAAGAACTCATGCGCACCGGATCTCTGGATGCCGTGTTCGCCACCACCACCCTCGCCGCCGGCGTCGACTTCCCCGCCCGCACGGTGGTCGTGACACAATCCAGCATCCGGAAGGCGCGCGACTTTACCGACCTGACCGCCAGCGAAATCCAACAGCTGGCCGGGCGGGCCGGACGCCGCGGCAAAGACCTGGTCGGGTTCGCCGTCATCACCCCGTCGCCCTATATCGACCTCACCGTCCTGACCAAGGGACTTACGGGGCAACCGGAAGCGATTCACAGCCAATTCGTCATCAGTTATCCGATGGTATTGAACCTGCTGAAAGCCCACCCGCGCGAACAGATCCAATCTATTCTCGCGAAAAGTTTCGCCCAGTTTCAGTTGAACCAGCGCACGGCCGTGCTCGAAACCAAGCTCGATGTGCTGCGCGATGAAATGGAGCCCTTCGGTCCGCGGGTCTGCTCGGATTGGATCACGCAGTGGCAGGTCTTCGATCAGGCCCGGAAACGGAAGAAACCGCGCGGTCCGTCGGCGGGGCAGGAATCGCCCGATGTCGCCGCACGCCTGCATTTCCTCACGCCGGGACGCGTCGTGGGGCTGGTCCGCGGGCGCGGCATCATTCTGCGGCAATATCGAAGCAAAGGCCAGCATGCGCCGATGGTGACCCTGCTGCGGGATGGCGGCTCTCTGAATGAATGTCCCGCCTCGATCGTGACGCAGGTGTTCGACCGCACGTTCGACTGCGAAGAAACATCCGCTTATCCCTGGTGCACCCCGCAGACACTGGAGCAACTGACACACCACTTGCTGGACCTGCCGCCGCGCCTTCCGATTCTGCCGATCCTGACTCATCAGAACGAAGAGATCCCGCTCGACAGCTCCATCATCCAAACCCTCGGCGACTTTTCGTGCCCCACCTGTCCGTCGCGCCAGGCCTGCCAGCGTGATTTCCCCAAAGCCTCACGAGTCCGCCAGGAGATTCAGCGGCACATGAAATCGATTCAAGCGCTCCAGACCAGCTTGTGGCACCGGTTTCAAGAACGCATCGATGTGCTGGAGCGCTTCGGCTATCTCAACGGCACGGCACAACTCACCGCCGACGGCGAGTGGGCGCGCTTGATTCGCATCGACCATTCCCTTCTGATCACGGAACTGATTCGGGCCGAGGCCTTCGGCGCCATCGATCCGCCGCTGCTCGCCGCCGTCATGGCCAGCATCGCCCATGACGACGACCGCCCCGGTTCATTTCCACGCGGCAGCTCGGGGCTCGTCACGCTCCTGTTTCAGGTCCGGAAGCTGGCGGAAAGTCTTACACCGCATGAGGCGCCTCCGATGCTCCGTGCCGATGTCGCGGCGTTGACCGAACGGTGGGTCGCAGACCAGACATTGACCTGGATCGGCCTGGCCCGTCTGACCACGATGGCCGAGGGCGACATGTTCCGGCTGTTCGCGCGCACCATCGAGTTTCTCTCTCAGCTGAAGACCCTCAAAGCGACCCACCCTTCGCTGGCCGAATCTGCCGACCGGGCCATCGCAGGCATGCGCCGGGGCGTCTTGGAGGAACTGCCATGAACTCGTCGTTCGTTCGAAAGAAAGAGCCTATGGCGGATCGCTCATGGCGTATGGTCCGAAAGGAAGAGTATGTCTCTGTGCTACCGGAAATACGCTATTAGCCATACGCTCCTATCGTCTACGAAATACGTTTCACGCATCACGAGGCCTGTATGACTACGCACGAACTCGAGCAGTTGCTGCTACAGCAACCAGTCTCGCTACTGCACCGACTGGCACGGGGACGGATCAGCCGGCATTTTCGTTCCGGCAAACGGAAGCTCATTGATCTGCTCCTTCAGGCTTCGGCTGAGAATCGCCCCGGGCTGGAGTCCGACCTGACGGCTCTGATCGAGGAACACAAGCAGAGACGGCCGGCAGCGCCGGTTGAGAAAGCCCCTAACCCGAAAGTTCACCCCAGACCGGTCACGTCATCTGCTACGCCGCGACCACATCGGGCCGAAGAACAGGGGCACCATGAGCCGCCGGTCTCGCTTCATGAATGGTTGTCGGGCATCGGAGTGCCGCCGACACAGCCGTTTGTACCCGATGCCTGGCAGGTGGATGCGCTGGCGAAGCTGGCTGAAACCGACGTGGTGGTCAGCGTGCCCACCGGCAGCGGTAAGACCTATGTCGCCATCGAGGCCACGAAGCGGGCGATGCAAGAAAATCGCACGGTCATCTATACGTCTCCCTTGAAAGCGCTCTCCAATACGAAATTCACCGAATTCTCGCGGCTCTTCGGCCCGGGGCAGGTCGGGATTCTCACCGGAGACCGTCGCGAGCACGCCCAGGCGCCCTTACTTATCATGACCACCGAAATCTTGCGCAATCTGCTTTACGATGCGGCGGGGGGCGAAATCGACGTGCGCCTCGACACGTTGGGGCTGGTGATCATGGACGAATCCCAATATCTCGCGGATCCGGAACGTGGAGTGGTGTGGGAGGAGACGTTGATCTTCTGTCCGTCACAGGCGCGCCTGCTGTTGCTGTCCGCCTCGATCGGCAATCCGCAGGATATCGCGGACTGGCTGACGGCGATCCGGCCCAACCCCTGTGCGCTCATCCGCCATACCAAGCGATCCGTCCCGCTCCGGGCCGGCTACCTGCACCCGAATGAGAAGCTCACGCCTCTCTTCCGGACCGCCGGAATTCCCTACGGTCAGCCGCACCTCCTCCATCCTGAGGCCAAACGGCTGTTCGCTGAATACGAAGACGAAACCGGTCCATCTCGATCGCGCTGAACGCACCGACGCGCGAGCGGGAAAGCTGGTGGCGCCTGGCTGAGAACGAGGAAATGAGTGGCCTTGAACGCTCATTCCTTGGACCTCCGGCTATGGACCATCAGATCGCTTCTCATACTGAGAGAGGCACGATGCGGTCGTGAACGTAGCGTCGGCCACCTGAGAGAAAACAGCGGACTTGCCAGCTAGAAGGAATAGGTGAGTCCGATGGTGGGCCCATGCCGGAGGGTTTGAAACTGGTTCAATGATGCCGTACTCGACGAGCCGTTGGAGCCGTAGATCTTCCACTCATCACCGGCCACGACACGGTTCCAGTAGACGCGATAGCCGCCCGTCAGATAGAGACGATCCCAGATTCTGATTCTCAGGTTGATATCGGAATTGGTACCCACACCGAATCCCTTCATCCTGAAACTGGGGTCCTGCGCGAGGTCGGTCCTGAGATGATGGACGTCCTCATTGTTCAAATAGGACAGGAGCAGCGCAACCTTCGCCTCAATGCTGATACGTTTATCGAACTTATACTCAGCCTCCCCACCGAATCGGCCGGAGAACCAGGTGGACGTGTTGGTGATCACCGCCTGATTACGAAACCCCACCGTCCCGGCAGGCGAACAACGAAAATCCTGGTTCGGCGACGATGCGGTGGTGCACTCGGCCTGTGTCACGCCTTTCGCCACCAGTCGTTCCCGCCAATACTGGAGCCCCACGAACATTCCGAGGGTGCCCTTGTTGTCTGGAAAAGACAGCGTCGTCATGCCGATATCACCGTTCAGATACCAGAGATTGTCTCCGCCGATGTCGCTGAACGTGCGGGAAAACCGATGTTCTCCGCTGACGGTCGCGCCCTGAGCCGCAGCCCCCTGTGCGCTAAGAAAGTCGTCGTCCGTGAGCCGGCCTCCGCCGATCGATCCGTATCCGAAGGCGCCGCGGAAGAAGACTTTGTTCTTCAACTGCACGCGACCGCTGATTTCGGTCACGTTGGTGCCGGTGTCCTTGTATTTGAGTTTGGAACTGGGATTCCCGAGGTTGGCATCCAGCCCCGAGGCATTGTGGCTCCAGACCGTCTCACCCTGGCTGAACCATTCCGACACGCCGATGTCCACACGGGCGATGGAGGAAGACTGGGCAGGAGCGACTTCCGCCGCGCCAGGAAGCGCGCCGAAACCGGCCAGACACGCGCACAACGCACACACGAGACATCGTAGAGAGAACATGTGATCGTCCCTTCCGCCCTCCGGCCCCGAAACCCCGCCTCGAAATCGAGAGACTACGTACCCCCGGGAAACGGCGCGCCCACAGATACCCTACCTACCGGACATGGTCAACAACTTTCTCACACCCCAGGCCTATAGGTCCGAATGACCACCCGCAAACGTCTCTGGCTACGTACCTAGGGCATCCCTCTAGTCAGCCTGGCGAGGCTGCCGCTTTTGTACAGCTAAGTGCTGACACCCTACAGTGGCCGGCACTCGCCAACCACTTTTTTCTACGAGATGTCATCCACGAGTCCTACGGGAAGCAAGTGAAATTTTTACTTGCCAATTCCGCTCGCTTCCGTTAGGGTCGGCGCTGATAGTTATCCTGACGGGATTCTCACCGAACTCCGCTGAGCGATTCCCGACAAATAATTCAGAAGAATGCCGAAGCGATTTGTTGTGGCACGACTGTTGCTCACTAACGACCGTTTCCTTTTTTCAATTCAGGGATATCACCTAAGGGAGTACTGACTATGAGGTTGCCCGATACCGCCATGAAGCAGCATTCGTCCCGACTCGGCCGACGACGCGCGAAGGGACTTCTTACGGCCTTGATGCTGACTCTGTGGTTCGGTGACTTCGTGACGGGAGGCTCCACGGCACTTGCGCAAAATATTCAGTTCACACCCAGCGCGTTGTCCATGACCGTCGCCAAAGGAGGAACGGTCAGCGGCACCCTGAGCCTCAAAAAATCGGATACGGCGCAGCACACGTACTTCATCAGCACCAACCAATCCTGGATCTGGCTGAATCCTCCTTACGGCAGTACCCAAACTATCAGCACAGAAACTGACGTACTCACAGTCACCGTCAATACAGCCGCCATGGGACTGGCGGCCGGAACCTATTCAGGGACAATCTATATCGGACAGGCCGGACCCGGCGTGTCTACGACCTGGCGGATCCCGGTGACGACCACCGTGACCGCAACCGGCACGACTTCGCCCCCGCCCCCGCCGCCGTCAGGCACGACGCCACCGCCCCCACCGCCCTCGACCACGCCGCCCCCCCCGCCGCCGCCCTCGACGACGCCGCCGCCCCCGCCGCCGCCGACCGGCTCATTGTCGCCCTTACTCAAAGCTTTTCCGTCCGCCCTGTCCCTCACCGCCGCGAAGGGAGGCACGGCGTCCGGCGTCTTCAACCTGCAAAAGTCCAGTCCGCAACCGAGCACCTATAACATCAGCGCGAATCAATCCTGGACCGCGCTCAATCCACCCTATGGCAGCACACAGACCATCGCCACCGAGATCGATCCGATCACGGTCTCGGTGGACACAGCCGCCATGAACGTCGGCACCTATTCGGGTGTGGTCTATATCACTGAGAGTGGTCCCTATGGATCGCAGACTCTGCGCATTCCGGTCTCGCTCTCCGTGCTCGCGAGCGGCGCGACTCCGCCCCCGCCGCCCCCGTCAGGCACGACGCCCCCCCCCCCCCCCCCCCCCCCCCCCCCCCCCCCCCCCCCCCCCCGCCCCCCCCCCCCCCCCCCC
>JBEIQG010000213.1:0-6213 GCA_040376625.1 Nitrospira sp.
GCCGCAGACATACCGACCTGTTCCCTTCGCCCCACTGTAATGGGCAATAAATCTTTCCATTACTGCGATCCGGTTCCGCCGTAGGTCCTCCGGGTTGCGATGACAACTCCAGATCCAATTCTGCGGCGTCGCCCGCACCTGGTCGATGACGTGATCCAGGGTGGAGAAGAACTGCCGTTGGATCTCCGCTCAGCCGAATTGATACAGTGGGTCGACCGACCAGACGTCGCCACCGGCCGCCGTGAGCTCGGCATTGAAGCTGGATGGTCCGGCGGCACAGTCAAGAATGAGGCTCCGGCGATCGGCCGCGCTGAGTGAAAACATCAGCTCATATTCGCGCAACGACCGCCCGAACGGTACGGTCTCGTTTAGACATATGCTCATGGACGCACTGTATCAGAGGCAATCTTCACGACACCATCGGCCTGCCGGCAGTGATCCCACGATGGCCTGGTTGATGGTCAGCCGGACAGGAATGGAGGTTCGGGCATGGGCGTTCTGAAGGGCAAAGTGGCCATTGTGACCGGGTCGTCCAGCGGAATCGGGCGCGCCATCGCCGAGCGATTGGCGCAGGACGGCGCAACGGTGGTGGTGCATTGCCGCGCGCAAGTGGAGAAAGCCCGCGAGGTTGCTGCAGGGATTCGGGCCGCGGGCGGGGCCGCCACCGTCATCCAGGCGGACATGAGCCTGGTGGCGGAGGCGCAAGGATTGATTCAGGAGACGGTCAATAAGTTGAGCCGCCTGGATATTCTGGTCAACAATGCGGGGCGGTTCCTTCCGAAGCAGTTGGTGGATACGACGGAAGCGGAGTTCGATGCCATTATGGCGTTGAATGCGAAGGGGCCGTACTTTGCGATGCAAGCGGCGGCCAAGGTGCTCAGCGATGGTGGACGCATTGTGAACATTTCATCGGCGCTCACCCACCTGAAGTTTCCAGGCGCCACGGCGCATTTGGGAAGCAAGGCGGCGCTGGAACAGTATGGCAAGGGTCTGGCGCAGGAACTGGCACCGCGCGGGATTACCGTTAATACCGTGTTGCCGGGCTTTACCGACACCGGGGTGTTGACGGAACAGTATCGCAACATGGGCGAACAGATGTCGCCGTTCAAACGCCTCGGGCTTCCGTCCGACGTGGCCGATGTAGTGGCGTTTTTGGTCAGTGAGCAGGCACGGTGGCTGACCGGTCAGGTGATTCAGGCCGGCGGCGGGTTGGTGATGTAACGATCAAAGGAGGATTGATGGCAAGGCAGAATATTTCGACCGGGGGACCATGGGAAGCGAAGATCGGGTATTCGCGCGCGGTGCGCGTGGGTCAGTCAGTGCAGGTCTCCGGGACGACTGCCATGACGGCGGCGGGGCTTGTCGGGAAGGGTGATCCCTATGCGCAGACGATCCAGGCCTTGAAGACGATCGAGGACGCACTCGTGCAGGCCGGCGCGTCGATCGCGGATGTGGTGCGAACGCGCATCTACATGGCGAACATCGATCAGTGGCAGGAGGTCGGGCGCGCGCATGGGGACGTGTTCGGTTCGGTCCGGCCGGCGACCACGATGGTAGAAGTGAAGCGGTTGATTGATCCGGAGATGCTGGTCGAAATTGAAGCCGACGCGATTCTGGGCTAGCCGGATCCGAAAGGTGTTCGCCGGCAGCATGAGCAGGAGCCGTGGAACTGAGTCGTGAAATGTCAATGTCAGGCGACGTGATACTTCTGTTCCGGACATGAGGGACTTGTCTCGGTGTCACGTCTCACGACGTACTGAAGGGCCGTTCTCCACCTTCTGCAGCCTGGATGGTGAAGTTGCATGTACCCGCAGTCGCCCGAAATTGCCCACCTGTGTCAGATCGATCCGGTGATGAAACGGGTGATCGGAGAGGTTGGTCCCTACGCACTGTCGCTACGAGCGAGACGCTCGCCGTTTGAGTCGCTGGCCCGCGCCGTTGCCTATCAGCAACTGCATGACAAGGCAGCGGAGAGCATTCTCAAGCGGTTCATCGCGCTGTTCCCGGGCCGTCGGTTTCCCCGTCCGGCCGACCTGCTGGCGGTGGCGCCGGAGATTATTCGCGGTACAGGGTTTTCTCGCGCCAAGATTGCCGCATTGCAGGATCTGGCGGCCAAGGCGATAGATGGAACCGTGCCGACAACGGCCGTGATTCAACGGCTCGAAGATGACGCCATTGTCGAACGGCTGATCGCGGTGCGCGGCATCGGACGGTGGACCGTGGAGATGCTGCTGATTTTTCAGCTCGGTCGACCCGATGTCCTGCCGGTGGATGACTTCGGCGTGCGAAATGGATTTCGGATCGCATACAAACGGCAGGCGATGCCGACTCCGAAAGAGCTCCTGTTGTATGGAGAACGCTGGAGGCCCTATCGCACGGCCGCAGCCTGGTATCTGTGGCGCGCGGCGGATCGGGCGAAAGTGCGAATAACTCTGCCCGTGGTGACGGGCGGGGGCAAGCGAGTTCCGAATGGCTGACCCGCGTAAACGACTGGATGCGAATCGAGCCGGCAACTTTTATGTCGATTCCACGTGCATCAATTGTGATACCTGCCGACAGCTGGCTCCGGCGAGTTTCGAAGAGGTGGGAGAATATTCTGCGGTGACTCATCAGCCGGCCTCCGAATCGGAGATAAGGCGGGCCTATCGCGCGTTGCTCGCCTGCCCGACGGGGTCGATCGGAGCCGAGCATACGAACCACGCCCTCGTGAGCGCCGCAAAAGACGACTTCCCGCTCCCGATCGAAGGTCACGTCTACTACTGCGGCTTCAATTCGGAGAAGTCGTTCGGGGCGAACAGTTTCTTCGTGCAGCATCCGGACGGCAACTGGCTGATCGATTCGCCGCGATACCTCAAGCCGCTGGTCGATGCCTTCGACAGGATGGGCGGTATCGCACGGATCTTTTTGACCCATGAAGACGATGTGGCGGATGCCGCCAGATACGCACGCCGGTTCGGGGCAGAACGGATCATCCACCGTGCGGATGTTGATGCCATGCCGGACGCGGAGGTGATCGTTGAGGGGCTGGAATCTCGCACATATCGCGATGAGTTCCGCATTATTCCCGTACCGGGCCATACGGAGGGCAGTCTCTGTCTGCTGTATCGGGACCGGTTTCTGTTTACCGGCGATCACCTCTGGTGGGATCCGGAGGCCAAGCGACTGGCCTCCCCGCAGCAGCTGGTGTGGAATGCAGCAGCCTTGCACCGCTCCATCGAACGGCTGACGGATTGTTCGTTTGAATGGGTGTTGGCCGGTCATGGCGGGCGGGTCTTCCTGCCGCAACCGGACATGCAGGCGGCGCTGCTCGAACTGGTGGAGCGACGGCAGCGAGGAGGTACCAGATGAGTTGGATGCATGCGTTGTCATGGACCGGTCTGCTCTTCATGGTGAGCTTCAGCCTGGCCGTCGCTGAGCCGGGTCATACGACCGGAAACCAGGCGTTGATCGCGGCGGCAGAACGCAACGATGTCGAGGCGGTTCGGCGGCTGTTGAGAGAAGGAGCCGACGTCCGGGCTCGCGATTCGCAGGGGCGCACGGCCCTGATGGCGGCGACCTATCGGAACCATGCCGAGGTCGCGAATCTCTTGATCCAGGCCGGCTCTAACGTGAATACGCAGGATGCCGTGCAAAACAGTCCTCTGTTGCTGGCCGGCGCCAGCGGGTATCTCGAAATTCTGCGAATGACCTTGGCGGCCGATCCCGACTTCACAGTCTACAATCGATACGGAGGCACCGCATTGATTCCGGCCTGCGAGCGGGGCCACGTGGAAGTCGTGCGAGAACTGCTGAAGACGACGATCGACGTGAATCATGTGAACCGGCTGGGCTGGACGGCCTTATTGGAAGCTATTATCCTGGGCGACGGCGGACCGAGGCATCAGACCATCGTCAGACTGCTTGCGGCTGCGGGGGCGGATCTCAATCTTGCCGACAGCGACGGCGTCACGCCGCTCAGACATGCCAGGCAAAAGGGGTACAGAGTGATCGCCGACACTCTCTCGTCGGCGGGGGCGAGGGAATAACCGGAAAAGTGGACTGCCGATCCTCCCTCAGCTTCCTCGATAAGTGCTATAGCCAAGGGGCTCAGCAGCAATTCGTCGTAGAGCTTATTGTCCTGAGGCAATGGGCATCAGACCGGGAATTTTCAAGGCGCCGACCGCATCCTGAATCACGGGAATCACCGCCGGCCTGGTGAATCCCTTCCGCCACGCCAGCGCAATTCTACGTTCCGGCACCGGTTTCATGAATTCCAGGACGGCGAGCCGCTTGTTTTGATGTTTGGCCGTGACGGCGCTGCAGGGCATGACGGTGATGCCCAGACCGGAAGCCACCATCTGACGGATCGTCTCCAGCGAATTGCCCTGCAAGCCTTCGGTGTCCGACCGGCTGAGTTCCGGGCAGTTTTCCAGGACTTGTTGCCGGAAGCAATGCCCTGCATGCGGTAAGAGTACGCGCTCCGAGCTCAAGAGAGCCGAGTCGATTTTCGATCGTTTGGCCAGCCGGTGGTCGGCCGGTACAACGGCCTTGAATGGTTCGTCGTAGAGGGCTTGCGTGAGAATGCCCGGTTCTTCGAACGGCAGCGCAATCATGATGACGTCCAGTTTTCCGCTCTTCAACATGGCGGTCAGATTGACGGTCAGATTTTCCTCGATTTCGAGCGGCATGCCGGGTGCGCGCTTGTGCAGCAGCGGGATCAAGTCGGGCAAGAGATACGGCCCCACCGTCGCAATCACCCCGAGTCGTAATGCGCCGACGAGTTGGTTCTTCCCCTGCGCCGCGAGCAGCTTGATGTGATCAGCCTCCTCCAGCACGCGTTGAGCCTGATGCACGATCTGCTCCCCGAGCGGCGTGAGCTCGACGTGATTCTTTCGTCGCTCGAAAATCGCCACCCCCAATTCATCTTCCAGTTTTTTGATGGCCAGGCTGAGAGCCGGTTGGGTGACGAACACCCGATCCGCCGCCCGTCCGAAATGGCGCTCTCGCGAGACCGCCACGATGTACTGCAGTTCGGTCAGGGTCACTGCGCCCTCCTCTCTTGATAAGATCTACTAATCGTATGCGCATAGACTATCAATTGGACTGATACGACTGCAACGGGATATCGTCTCTTTATGAAGGCACAATCAACCAACGATGCAGCAAGGAGGTGGGTTATGCGTCAGGTTGTAATGGCATTGGGCATAGGGGTCGTCGTGGTTCTGCTGCAGGGCTGTGCTGCGCCGGCGAAGCAGGCCGGTCACCAGACTGTGGCTCTTGCGGAAGGGGGGCAGGCCTCCCTGTCGGATGAGGAATTCGTCAACAAGGTCGAACGCCACATTGAGCGCCAGGATCGGCCTGGCACAACGCTGCGGTTTCGATGACCTGTCGGGCGACGGCATCGAAGGGGGAAAGGAGAAAGGGAGGAGTCCATGAGCAGCAGAAGAATGACATGGATGACAGGTGTTGCGGCGGGGGTGATGGTGGGGGCGATCGGTCTGGTTGCCACCAGGGTCATGGGTGAGCCGTCAGTGTCGCAACCCGGGATCCTCCCCGCCACTCACGAGGTACCGCTGGGATTGGAGGATCCCAGCGGGTACATTCCCGCTGATAATCCACAGACGGCTCGCAAAATCGAGCTGGGACGCTGGTTGTTTTTCGACAAGCGGCTCTCGAAGAACGGCACGATCGCCTGCGCCAACTGTCACATGCCGGGCCTGGCCTTTACCGACGGCCAGGCTGTTTCGACCGGCATCAATCGCTTGCAAGGCGGGCGCAGCGCGCCGTTGGCGATCAATCGGGTCTATAGCAAGTCGCAGTTCTGGGATGGGCGGGCGGATACCCTGGAAGATCAGTCTATCGGGCCCTTCATCAATCCGGTGGAGCATGGCTTTACTGACCATAATGAACTGGTGGCCAGGATCAAACAGATCGAAGGGTATCGCGCAAGGTTCCGAGAGGTCTTTGGACGGGAGGTAATGGCTGCCGATGTGGGGCGCGCCATGGCCAGTTTTCAACGAACCCTGCTTTCAGGTAACAGCCCGGCGGATCGGTTCGACATGGGGGGCGATGAGACGGCACTATCCGCTTCGGCCCAACGGGGACTTGAGCTGTTCCGCGGCAAGGCGCGCTGCACCCGCTGTCACTCAGGATTCAACTTCTCCGACGAGAAGTACCACAATCTCGGCATCGGGTGGGACACCAATACCGTCGATTTGGGCCGTTATATGGTAA
>JBEIQG010000273.1:0-4057 GCA_040376625.1 Nitrospira sp.
GCAAGGCCGCGCATCCGGCCAGTAGGGCCAGCCGATCTGCGATTCGGCGCCCACAATTAGTGACGATCTGACCCCGGTTCATCATTGTTCTCACCTCGTCATTCGCCATGATGTCACTTGCCGCTTCCCGCCGGTTTCCCGGCTGCTGATTGCGCAGGCTTGCCGTCGCTCTTCGGAGAGCCATCCTTGACACCGGCCTTGTCCTTGCCACCCTTCTGTTTGTCTTTTTCTTCTTCTGCCGCCCGCTGTTCGATGGCGGCAATCTTCAACTCTGCATCCTTAAATGCCTTCTCCCCCTTTGAAAGCGCCTTCTGAGGATCGAAGTGGGGAGCGGCCGCGTCTGTTGGAGGCTTACAACATTCATGGGGGTGCGGAGTCGAGACCGGGAGCACGGCCCAGAACAGGACACTCAGTACCGCGCCGGCCGCGGTGAATGCGGTCAACATCAAACTTTGATCGGCAGGCACGCGGATCATATCCCAACGGGATATCAGCCCCTGATAGGTATCTCCCGCCGGCTGGGCAGCGGAAGCTCGCCCCTCAACCAGCTTCCCAAGAATGGACAGGCCGACATAGGTCAGCGCCAAGAGCACCAGCAGAGCTACGCTGCCCCAGGCCGTAAATTCCAGACCGATTCGCTCAGCAACCGGCATGTGCTTGAGCATGTCCATATCCAAGATCGACTTGATGATGGAACGAGCGAGATCTGTCGCGCCGCCCTGCACGACCCACAAGAATGGAAGATAGATCGCCCCGGCTACCGCAAAGCGGACCCATAGACCAACACCTAACGAGGCGGGGGGTTCCAGCCGTAAGCGCTCCAGAAATACCGTACGGGCGGCCAAGCCCAACGCCCAGATGTCGATGGGGATGGACAGGAGGAATAGGACCGGTAGCCCCAGGCCTTCTCCGAAATGAAACCCCACGCCCAGGGAGATCACGAAGAACGCGAAGACACTCACCGGAGTCATGAGCAGCATCAGGAAGGTAATGCCGAGTTTCGTCTCCAGATGGATCGTCCCCATTGCCATAAACAACATGGCAAACGCCATCTTGATCGGCAGGGCGGTCCAGCAGGCCGGCCAGAGAATGCTAAGCCCTAATTTAAATGACGACATCGTCTCTCGACCAGTCATGTGCCCAAACCCCTCCGCCTATTCGAGAAATTCGCGGTTGATGATTGCCGCCACGGTGAATATCAGAATGCTCGCCATGACCACAATCCATCCGATCAAAGCGATCGGGCGCTTGAAGATATTGCGCTCCGGGCTGCGATCGATGAACGGCAATGCCGCAAGCAGCGCCATGAATGCGCCGGGCAAGGCTATAGCACCGAGGAACTGCCCGAACTCTCCGGCAAACACTTTCAGACGCAGCAGTTGAAACAGGAAGAGGAAGTACCATTCCGGCTCCGGGTGATAATCTCCTGGGTCCGGCGTGGCCTCTTCGAGAAGCACAATCGGCTCCCAGAACGCGAGACTGCAGATGGAGAGGAACACCACGACCATTCCGACGATGTCTTTCCAGATTTGGCGGGGAAAGAAATAGTCGGTCTTGGCCTTAATTTCTTCCACGCTGCCCCGGAAGGGTCCGGCAGGTCCGGCCTTACGGAACAAGAACAGATGTAGTCCCGCCAGTCCCATCAGCGCCGCCGGAAGGACCATGACGTGGATGACGAAAAAACGACTCAGCGTCATCTGGCCCGGCGTCGCGCCCCCTTTGAGGAAGCGCGCCATGAAGTCGCCGAGGAGCGGCGTCTTGTCCATGATCTCGACGCCGACTGTCGTGGCCCAATAGGCTCGCTGGTCCCATGGCAAGAGATAACCGGTAAACCCGAATCCCATGACGATGCCGAAGAGAGCCAAACCGACCAACCAGATGAGTTCTCGCGGCTTCTTGTAGGCACCCCAGAGAAAGACTTGGGACATGTGCGCAAATACACACACGACCATCGCCGTCGATCCCCAGAAGTGGTAGCTTAATAAAAACCAGCCGTAATCCACTGAGTGGATGATGTATTGGGTACTAGCGTAGGCATGGTCCGCCGTCGGCACGTAATAGAACATCAACAAAATGCCAGTGATCGCCTGCATGATGAAAATAAAGAGCAGGACGGAGCCAAAGACATAGGCCCACCTCGACCCGCCGGGGACGGGCTCGTTGAGCATTTTGGCTTGCAGAGTCTTCAGCCCGACGCGTTCGTCGACAAAGGCTAAGACTTTTTCGATGGCTGAGGGCTGAGTGGTCGTCGGCTGCGTAGTCGTATCCATTTAGACAATCCGAACCTGGGCCTTCGTGCCCGCCTTGAATTCCATATCGATAATGGTGATGTCGCCCGTTGCAGTAACCTTAATCGGGAGCGGATCCAACGCACGGGGAGCAGGCCCATCAAGGACCTTGCCGGCTGCGTCATAGATACTCAAGTGACAGGGACACAGGAAGACCTGCCCAAGGGTTTTGTGAGTCCTCCATTTGAACCCGCAACCCAGATGGGGACACTTGCCGGAGTAGGCAATGTAGGGTACGTCTTTCTTATTGGTCCAGATTACCTTCCCGGAGGCATCATGGAAATCCATGTCTTTGCCCTGATAGATGGTTTCCAGCACCTTCGGAGTCGCCTTCAAGACCCAGACGTTTTTGTCGATTTCCTGCTCCGGCATGTAGGCTTCTTTAATCTTGCGCTTGTATTTGAACTGGACGCCGACGTCATCCTGCTTGATTTTCCCGGAATTGCCGATCTTGAGCCATTGATTGTCGAAGGGGGCATACATCGGCTTCATGAGGTATCGCAGCACCGGAAATGCGATCGGCAGACCAATGAGAAATCCGATGGCGTGAGTGAAGTTCATGAAGAAGGTGCGGCGCTTGACACTGCGCTCAAGTTCCGGGAAGGGAACCAGCACTTCACCTGGAGTGACATGGATGCGCTCCTCCAGATGGGCAATTTCGACCTCATGCGTGGTCACATAGTCGCCGCGCTTAAACGCAGGAAGTGTCGCATACTCTGCCGCGGTGCCACGAAGCGTCACCACCTCTTCGGTCACTCCTTGCACCTGTCCCATAGGGACCTGGCGCTCAACCGAATCCGCCGCGCCGGCGCCGACCACGATATGGCTTATTTCATGGGAGAGCGGGTCCATAATGACCCGGCGCACCTCCCCGACTTCACCGTCTGCACATCGAACTTTGGATTTCAGTTTCGGCTGCATGATACTCACTTCATCTTGATCGGCTTCGGAGTATTGACCGAAGCGTTCTTGTAACCAGCTAACCAGACCGCCAAAGCCTCTACATCTTTCGGCTCCATCAGATCCTTATACTTGTCAGGCATCTTGCCCTTCTCGTACTCCTGCTCAAATCCCTCCGCCTTATAACTCTTTGGATCGAGAATTTTCCGGGCAATTTCTTCAGCAGACAGGAGATTGCCGATATTGTCCAACTCAGGACCGCGCTTTTTCCCACCTTCGCCGTTGAGCTTATGGCAGTTGTAGCACTCCTGCAGTTGCCACTGTTCTTCACCGAGCTTCGCGAGATCGCCACCCGCAGCGGCGGTCGTCGCCGTCGGTGCGCTGTCTCCACCGGCCTTTTGATCTGCCGGAGCCTGCCCGGCACCCAGGGCCTGCAACCGGGCGGTGAGTTCCTTGGCCTTCTCATCGAGCGCCTTGGCGCGCTGCAGGAGAACCTCGACTTTGCCCGCCTCGTAGTGCTCGCGCTTGGGCTTCAAGATCTTTTCGATCTTGCCCTTCTCGTCTTCGGGGTCGTACTGCGGCCACATGGCCCCGACCGCGATATAACTTGCCGAAAGAATGACATAAAAAATCAGCAAAGCGCCGACGGCCTTTGCCCCGCCGAACGGCTTGAGCGCAGGAAAATCGAGAATCATAAAGACGATGGCGCCCAACATGGCATAACCAAAGAACAGCGCCTGAAAGACGAAGGGAAAGCCCAGCGCATTGGTGGCGCCGAACAGGATCCCTCCGATCACGATTCCCACGACCATTTTCTTAATCACGTTTCCCATGAATACCCTCGCTTACCGCCCTTCCAGTATGGTGAC
>JBEIQG010000079.1:0-14910 GCA_040376625.1 Nitrospira sp.
CTCTGCCTCCTCGGTTTTGCCTTTTTTAAACCATGCCATCGTGCTCACCTATAGTACAAGGGTTTGACCCTCTTCAAGCGCGGTCAAATGAAGAATACCCAGTTGCCCGAGCTCCTGCCGGATCTGGTCGCGAAACCGCGGTTTGAGATGGTAAGCGTATACCGGCAATTCCGGCCGCGCCATCTTGGCAAATTCCTGTGCCAACAGAGCCGGAGTCAGGTGTTTCGCCACACGCGCCAACTCATCCATCGCATTGGGAAACGAACTCTCAATGAAGGCGGCCCGCAATCCGGTGACGTCCCTCGCCGTCTGCCAGAGCGCGTCCGTTTGATAGGTATCGCCGCTATAGAGCACCCTGTGCGCCCCTTCGCGAAGGAGAAACCCCACGGTCGGCACGACATGGTTGACGCGAATCGGCGTTACACCCATCCCGCATAGCAGATCCTCTCGTCCCTCTCGCAATTCGTAAGGGACGAACAGCGGCCTGGCAGGATCGGGCAACCGGAAAAAATCAGGATACACCGTTCCGTTAAAAATATGCGCCTGCAGCCCGTCCAACACTTCCGGAATGGCCGCGATGACCACCGGCTGATCGATCTCGCCGACCAGGTTATCAGCCAGCATCGGCAATTCACGAATATGATCGAAGTGCAGATGGGTCAGCAAGACCACCCGGATCCGCCGCTGCTCATCGAGGAACAGGCGCGACCCGATCGTGCCGGCATCCAGGATCAACTGGTCATTGACCAGAAAACCGCAGGTACCGCACTGGATCGGACCGTCGGCCCCAGGCACCAACTGTCCCGAGCCATGACAGCCCAGCACGCGGACCTTCATAGCCCCGGATTCCCGGAACGTATCCGGAACCCCGGCGCTCCATTAGAAATTTGTGGACGAGTCCTCAGCACTGCGCGGCAGAATAACATACCTCTCGAAAAGGCGCACACAGATTTGCACGGTTGGTTCCAGGAGTCTCTCGCCGCGGAAATGGCATATCCCCCACTGTTCGCGCATACGACGACGCGTTGGCGCTTACGGATGGATGCCGAGATCCATATTCATGACGGTGCGTGATGAAATCGTACAGGCACGTGGCGAGACAGGCAGGCTTGTCACAGCAGCCCGTCGTTGATTGCAGCAAAACCGTTCATCAATCGGTGGCTAGGACCAGCCGCCGCCCAGCCCGATCCGGACCATCATGAGGAGTCCCAAACCGATACTGGCGAGACAGGCAAGTCCCTGCATCATGCAATAGGCCCGGGGTCCGACGGCCACGGAATAGACGACCGGCAGACTCAGGATCGCCCCGACGCCGACCATGCCGAGAATCGATCCCACGCCGAACACCATGATATAGCCGATACCCTGGCCGATCCCCGACACCGTCGAAAGCACGATCAACATGAGCGCCGCCGATCCGGCCAATCCATGAGCCATTCCGATCAAGAGCGGCCGCAGCGATCCTTGATACCAATGTCCGTGCGCGTGATCCGGCTGCAGGTGGTGGCTATGTAGATGGACGTGCGGGTGTCCATCGTGTTCATGCGTATGGAGATGCCATTGCTCCCGGTAGATCCGGCGGGCCAGCGAGAGGCCGAGGACCACCAGCATCATGCCGACGGCAAACTCGAACAGGCTGGCCAGCGCTTCCGGAATCGTGAGGTTCAACGCCAACAGCATGGTCCCCACGCACAACAACATCAGCGTGTGCCCGAGTCCCCAGAAGAACCCGATGGCCGTGGAGGCCCGCACGGTCGGACGCTCCGCCAATACCGTCGAGAGGGCGGCCAGATGATCCGCGTCCAGGGCATGACGCAGCCCCAGCACGAATCCGAGACTCAAGATGGTGAGGGTGTGAGGATCGAACATTCGCTGCTCCGGGAGACGTGCGCAGACTGCCCCGGTAACAGGAACAGCATGAACCGAGGATCAGCCCCCTCGCGCATGCATTTCCAGGTGGGGATCTTCGCGCAGACGGTTGATTTCGATGAGTCGTTGTTCCCGCAGGCCGAGCGCTTCGAGAGCCTTGCGCTCTTCGGCGCCTCGATCCGCCCGCCCTTCCCAGGCAGCAGAGATTAATGCTTTGATCTCTGCCCGGGAGCGGCCCTGTCGCAGCGGCGCCCGCAGGTCGAGGCCGTCTTTCGCATACAGACAGAGATACCACATGCCGTCCGCTGTGAGGCGGCTCCGATCGCAGGAACGGCAAAAAGGCGTGGTGGTCGACGGAATGATGCCGAAGCTGGTGCCGTCCGGTAACCGGAACCGCTCCGCCGGCGCAACACTATTCTCGGCGATCGGTTGTACCACGCCGTAGTGCCGGCCGATTTGCTCCAGCATCTCCGCCCGCGAGAGTACCTGGTTCATGGACCAATCCGTGGCCCCTCCCACATCCATGTACTCAATGAACCGGACTTCGCCGCCTACGGTTTTTCCGTACTCGATCAGATCGATGAGTTCGTCGTCGTTGTACCCTTTGATGATGACGGTGTCGAATTTCAGTGAAGGAAACCCGGCCTGCACCACCGCCTTGATGCCGTCGAACACCTGATGATGGAGATCGCGCTTGGTCAAGGTGCGGAACCGATCGGCCCGCAGCGTATCCAGACTGATCGTGACGCGATTCAGCCCGGCGAAGGACAGGTCGGAAGCCTGGTCCGCCATGAGCACGCCATTGCTGGTAAGGGCAATTTCCGTAATCCTGCGATTCTCAGACAGCTGCCGCACAAACCGCGGCAGGTCCCGACGCAACAGCGGCTCGCCGCCCGTGAGCCGGACCTTGTCCACACCCAGTTCCGTGAAAATCGCCGTAAGCTCGGCCATCTCTTCAAAGGTCAGGATGGTATCACGCGGCAACCAGGCATAGTCGTCTTCGGGCATACAATACTTGCACCGAAGGTTGCAGCGGTCGGTCACAGACAGGCGCAGACTGCGGAGCGGACGCCCTAACCGGTCGAAAATTGTCGGAGCGGGTGTATCGAGCATGTGGTGCTCCATAGTAACTCGAAGGCGCGAGCCTCTTCCCCCTTGACTGCTGGTCCTCTGGCAGGGCTATGGGTGCTCCTCGACCCACACCTCTCCGTCGGGGGTGTGCTCGAGTTTCCAAATCGGCGTAATTTGCTTCAGTTCGTCGATCGCCCACTGACAGGCTCGGAAGGCCTCGGCACGATGTTCCGCCGCGGCAATGATCAATACAATGTTCTCGCCGATCGTGATCTCCCCGTACCGGTGCAGAACAAGCACTTCGATCACGCCGAAATCCCTGATGGCACGCTCTCGAATCTCGCGGAGTTTCTTTTGCGCCATGCCCTCGTAATGCTCGAAGGTGATGCCGTCCACATCCTTTCCCTTCGAGCGGTCACGGGCCGTGCCCAGAAACATCGCAATGCCGCCGATCCGTTTGGAACGCCGACGCACCCGCCTCAGTTCCTCGTCGATCGAAAAGTCTTCCCGTTGGACACGGACCAGCATCGCCTCATCGTCGGTCGCCGGCTGTTCGGCTTTGGTGACCTGTTCGAGACTCATCCTGTGCTCCTATCGATTACCACCCGCGAAGGGTGGCAACAGTGCAATTTCGTCCCCATCTTTCACTTCAAGATCCTCATGCGCGATCTCTTGATTGACCGAGACCAACACCTTTTTTTTCTGCAACAATTCGCCGATCTTGGGATAGGCTGCATCGATGACGGATACCAGGTCTTTCACCCGCTTCCCGTCATGCAGCGACAGCGACAACGTGCCTTGATTACCGGCCAGCATCTTCGTCATGCCGAATAATTGAATCGTGACCACAATCAGCCGGCTTTCCTGGTATAGAGGCCTGATTTTCCACCGGACTTAGTCAATAGGCAGATGTCGCCGAAGCTCATGCCACGGTCCACCGCCTTGCACATATCGTAGATCGTCAACGCGGCCACCGATGCGGCGGTCATGGCTTCCATTTCCACGCCGGTCGGACCGGTTGTCTTGGCCGTAGCGGTAATCGTGATCGCACAACTCCCCGCATCGTCGGGTTCGGCTGTTTCGGTGAAGGAAATATCGACGCTGGTGAGAAGGAGCGGATGGCACATGGGGATCAAATCAGGAGTCTTCTTTGCCCCCATCACTCCGGCGACCTGAGCCACGGCCAGCACATCTCCCTTGGCGATCTTCCCCTGCTGGATTTTTTCGAGGGTCTCGGGCTGAAGAAATACCGTGGCTTGCGCCGTTGCGAGACGCTCGGTGGAGGCCTTCGCCCCGACATCGACCATCCGCGCCCGCCCCGACTCGTTGAAATGCGTAAACTCGGCCATTCCCTACGCCAAATCAGCTGGTTGTCGCGTGTGAACCGCCGAATTATAGGAGCCGGTGAAAATGGGAGTCAAGGAGGGAAGCTAGTCGGCAGAACGGCTCGGTGCCCCCTGTAGGAAGTGGGAACCGACCGATACTACCGCTCATCTCCCTCGCAACTTGCCGCTCATCGCGCCCTGGGCACTTCTTTTCAGTTCACACTGCATTCCTCGTCCTTGCGTACCGCGTTCGCCCGCATACCTCCCGCAGGCGGGCTCACTCCGGAACCAGGTGCGCGCGCAAGTCGGCCCGCCTGAAATGATTGGGAAGCAGCATAATGCAGTTCGGGTTAAAGCCTTGTGCTTTCAACGTATCGATACTCCCGAGCACCGTTCCGCCTTTTGACAGATCAATCACGGTGATAGACCCGTCGCTCATGCCTTCCAGATTGAGCAGGCTGTTTTGTACAAAGAGGTAGCGTTCATCGGGCGACAGCACGCTATGGTGAGCACCCTGGGCCGCAGGGATGGCCTGGAGAAACCGCGGGTGACTGGGGTCGGAATTGTCGTATATGTTCACAAATCCCGGCTTCGCCGTCGTGACGAACAACCGGTCCCCTTTCGCATTGTAGAGCATCTCCAGCGGCATGCCCTGTTGCCGGGGCCCGTAGTCGTCCACCTGTTGAAACGAGAACGACTCGCTGCCCGCATCCCAGGTGCCGGTCCACAGGGTTCCCTCCAACATATTGGTGATCTGCACCACCGGCGGGTTCGAAAAGGGTGTGAACATCACCTCGACTGGAGCAGACTTGGCCGGCGACGGTTTAGAGGCCACTTTGTGCGTCGAGAGCACCGTACCGGTACTCGCTTGCAAGACCGTCACGGAATCGCCCGCATCCGACATATCGGGCTTCACCGTGCTGGTGATCAGCACGCGGTCGATCCCGTTGTGAATCGCAATGCCGTGCGGATAGAGCACGAATGCACCCCCGCCGCCGGAAGTACGAATGGTCTTGATCGGCTTGTCCTTCACGGCATCGCCCATGATGACCGCGCTCGATCCCATACAGGTCAGGTACCAAATCCGGTTATCGTCCGACACCACCAGATCTTCCAACACCTGACAATCCGGCACATCGATCGCACGAAGCCGATAGGGAAAGTGTGTGAGGTCCACGACGTGGAGGAGGCTTTTGCCCAAAGCCGTGATGTAGGCCTTCGTCCGGTCGCGATTGAAGAAAATATGGTGCGCGACAAGATCCGGCGGAAGGGGAATCTCCATCAAGATCTTCCCGAAGTCGGACGACTCGGGATCGATCTCCATAATCGCGATCCCTTCCCGTCGTACCGTTTGCTCCGGTTTACTCTCATAGTTGAGTAGAGCCAGCAGCTCCGCCGAGGCCGATGCCGTGCAGGAAAGAAACAACCCCAGGATCAAGGAGAGGAGTCGGAAGCGTGTCATGATAGCCTCCTTCTGTGAGGTGGGAACGCTTAGGAAAAATACTCCTTTCACAGGATCCCCGCAATGGGCAGCACCGGTGCCGATCTCTTCGATAGCGGATCGAGGAGCTCGGCGGCGAAGCGGGCCTTCCTGAAGATCCGGGCTAGCCTTTCCCTCGAACGGAATGTTATCCAGTGGAGACACCGGTATGTTCTCACGTTCGACCAAGACCGACATGAAGCCGATGCATCCCCGGATCCCGCTGCCGCTCTATACGCAAGTGCTCATCGCCGTGATCTGCGGCGGGCTGCTGGGCGCCGTCTTCGGACAGGAGCCCTATTGGGGCGGACTGCGTAATGCGCAGCTGGGCAAACTCGGCCTCTTCGTCGTCACTCTGCTCAAGACACTCGCCATTCCGTTGATCTTCTTCGCGATCCTCGATGCACTCATCCGCACCACCATTCCACTGCGCCAGGGAGGCAAACTGCTGCTGATCTGCCTCGTGAACGTCTCCGTCGCCATGGCCATTGGCCTCGCGATCATGAACACCTGGCAGCCCGGCCTGGCCTGGCAAGGCCGCGTCGATGCCCTGCTTCAACTGGTCCCCGGGACGAAACCCTCCGCAGCCGTGGTGGCCAACGTGCAGGCCGGCTCCCAAAGCCCGATCGAGTACCTTGCCTCCTATATTCCCCGCACCATCACCGACCCGTTTTCGAGCAACAACATCATCGGCGTGGTCCTCCTTGCGCTGCTGCTCGGCACCACGCTGCGAATGGTCCGGAGCGAAAAAGACCAGACCGCGGGGCTGGTGAACGCCCTTGTGCGCGGCATTGAATGGATCTACGTCCGGCTGGTGCAACTACTCGAATGGATCATCCTGGTAGTGCCGCTCGCGGTCTTGGGTGTGGTAGCGCAGGTCGTGGGCAAGGCGGGAATCGGTGTCTTTTCCGTGCTCTGGATCTTCCTCGCCGCGATGCTCGCCGGGCTTGCCGTCCACGCGCTCATCTGGTATCCGCTCCTCGCCTGGCTGGTGGGAAAGAAGTCGCCGAAGGTCTACCTGGGCCAAGGGGCCGACGCCATCCTGACCGCCGTGTCCTGCAACAGCAGCCTCGCGACCGTGCCGGTGACACTCCAATGCCTCCATCGCATGAACGTCTCGCCGCAATCGTCACGCCTCGCAGCCTGTGTCGGGACGAACCTCAACAACGACGGCATCACTCTCTATGAAGCCATGGCCGCCCTCTTTCTCGCGCAGGCGCTCGGCTTCGACCTGCCGATGGTGAAACAGGTGCTGATCGTGCTCGCCTCCATCATCGCAGGGGCCGGCGTGGCGGGCATTCCCGAAGCCGGACTGATTGTCCTGCCGCTGGTGCTGGTGGCCGCGGGGCTGCCGGACCACGTCATCATTGCGGCCATTCCACTCATCATGACGGTGGATTGGATCATCGCCCGTGCCCGCTCCGGCGTGAACGTCATGAGCGATATGCTTGTCGCCATCCTGTTGGATGCCGGACATGTCGCGCCCGCTGCCGAACCCGACGCAGTTCCCTGTCCGCCCGACCCGCAACAGTCAGGGGAAGCGCAGGCATCCTGACGCGCGACTCACCCCTTCCGTCACTCCGGCGGTCGTCCTCTTCATCGCCCTCCCATCAACAGCGCCAAAGCATGGAGGAGCAATCCCACCAGGCCTCCGACGATGGTCCCGTTGATACGAATATACTGCAGGTCTTTGCCCACTTCTCGCTCAATGGTCTCCACCATCTGGCCCGGCGACCATTCCCTGAGCGTGTTGGCGACCAATTGCCCGATCTTGTCGCTGTGTCTGGTGGCGAGGGACTCGACCAGACTTTGCACGCCTTGGTGCAACATAGCGCGCAGGGCGGCATCTTGCTGCAACGTGCGCCCGATATCGACTAAGACGGCATCCAGGTATCCCCTGATGTCGGACCGATCACCGCTCACATCCTCGAGCATCCACTGCTTGAGCTGGTGCCATGAATCATCAAGAAACTGGAGCAGGGCATCATACTCAAGCAGCTTCTCTTTGAGGTGGGCCTCGCGTTTCAACGCGACATCGGAATGCATCAACCACTCGGACAGTTCGTGGAGCCGCGTGATCGCTTTGCGTCTCATCGGATCCTGCGGGTCGTCTCGCATCGCGCAGAGTGTATCGTAGACAGAATCCAAGACTTTGTGGGAAACAGGGTAATCCAGCTTCACAAAGCTGAGGACTCGCGACCAGGGGAGTTTGTCCGCCACTGTCCTGCCCAACGAGTCTCTATTGGCCTCCACATAATCGAGCGCAGCAGACAGAATGTCGTTCAGGATGCGGTCCCGTTGGTGGCTCCCGAGAAATCCGGCCAACAGCTGACCGGCAAGGGGGGCGACACTCGCGCCACGGATGACTTTCGTGGCAATGTCCCGAAGCATCCTCTGCATGGCCGCATCTTCAGACGCATCGAGCGCCCGAACGAGCAGCCGGACACATTCCTGATTCAGAGCACGCCTGCGTTCGGGCGCGAGGAGCACCTCGATCAGTTCTTCCGGGATGCGCCAGGATCCGACCAGGCGGGCGATGCCCTCGGGTGTGACCAACTTCCGCTGGGTGAGACTCCCGATATTGGAAGCGATGCGCTCCGTATTTCCGGGAATGATGGCTGTGTGGGGAATAGGCAAGCCGAGCGGATGTCTGAACAGCGCCGTCACGGCATACCAGTCCGCAAGCGCGCCCACCATTGCGGCCTCGGCGAAGGCCCGAAGCCATGCAAATAAGGGATGTGTTTCTTGGTTGAAGAGCGCGACGATGAACAGCAGCGCCATGGACAATAGCAGCCCGGTTGCCAGGGTCCGCATGCGAACATGCTCCTGAGCTTTTGTCGACGGGGTCTGATCGGTGGCGGCCACGGTTCTTCTCCTCTTTCACACTTGGAACCGAGCGGGCGGTTTCGCCCGTCCCTCACAGGTTCACACACGCGCGCCGGAAAGACTTCGCGGCGGCGTTCATGAATGAGCCAGGCTAGTTGATTTATGGGCTTCACGCAACCGGGAGACCTCCGTACCTCGGGCTTCTTCCTGTTGCCTTACACCTCCGACTTTTCTATAGTGGAACTCACGCTCTCCGCCGACAAGTTTTGTGACGAGCCTTCCTGCTGCGAACCACGAATGGGGAGTATGCCATGGTGAGTCAGGACGAAGCGGACCCACGCCGCGATGAACATCGCGGCGGTGCGTCTCAACAACCCCAGCCCCCTTCGCCTCAGGGGCCCAACAGTAACGAGCCGCGGCCACCTCGCTCGCCCGCGGACGCCGAGACCAGACAATTCCGGCTGAAGTTGACGATTTTTGTAAGCGTGGTGATCGCGGCGATTGTTGCGGCCTTTGTGACCGGTTATCCCAGTTGGGAGAACTATATCGTTCAAGAGGCGGCAAAACGCCAATTGCGGGCCTATATAGACGTGCGGCCCCAGGGGATCAGTGCGATCGAGGAAGGCCTGGTGCCTCGCGTCCATGACAGCTTTCACAATATCGGGCGGACTCCCGCCTATGACAGTGGGTCGTTTTCAAGAATTCTTGTGATGGATTACCCTCTGACGCGCCGGCTCGTCAACGACGAGTGTCGCCAAGCCACACCGGATCCGAAGGCGGGAAGATGGTTCATCGGCACACCCAAGCGCCCGGGAATCACAAGGGACAGCCCTCTCACGGCTGAGGAGGTCGCTGCCATCAAGGGAGGAAAATCCGCCATCTATTTTCACGGGCGGGTGTGTTACAAAGACATTTTTAACGAGCCGCACAAAACCGACTTCTGCCTCTATTGGAAATGGGACGCCGGTCGCATCAGCCCCAGTCTCTCATGCCCTCAAGGCAACAGCGCCGGCTGATCCCGCCATCTATAGCGGCGCTCGTGGCCGTCGTGCGTAACAGGTCGTTCGTCTGCGGCCTGCGGAAGAGAGTCAATGGCATGCAGCCCTCTAGCCTCTGGCCAGCAGGCGAGAGCGAGAATCTGTACTGCACGCTGCACGTTGAAACCATACGCTCACTATCGGCCTAAGGTCTGATGTCTCCCCGGCCACGTGTCGCTGCTGAGACCTCACGCTTCACGAGGAACGTGAACCGTTCACCCGCCGACATCAAGCCTGACACGGGTAGTTTCATGAACTCGCGCGCAGTCAGGGGCCAAACCCCCTGCTTCTCGTCAGCAAGGTCTCGTCGCCCTCTCCGATGAACCGGGGGTTCGATGTGCTTCTGCATGGTTACACCTCCATCTATGATCGGGCCCAGCCGTTCGGTCGTTGATTTCGACCGCTGCTATACTCATATCTCTACCCTGTGCCGTTGAGCCCCAGGACTAGATGAACCCCTGGACTATCCGGCTCTTTTCCCTGGCGAGGCCTGCATTCCAGCTGTGAATACGTCTCTATCGCACCGATGCAATCGCCATCTAGGATCGAGTAGAGTAATGGTCGCACATCGGTGACTGTTGACGTGGAGGCACAATGGCAAGATCGAGAAGACCGGAACTGGAAAAAGATAACCCGACCGCTCCGCAGCTCTATGTCGGGCCTCGAAGGAGAAGCGCCCTGTCCCGTAAAGCTTCGGCATTACAGACACCTACGCCCATGGCTGCCGCGATGCAGGCGTTGATGGCGGCCGCGGAGCAGTTCTTGAACGGCGTGCCCTATGTTCAGGAGTTGGACATGGAACGGAACGCCCTGCTGGAAGCGATCGCCGAGGCGCAGACGCTGCTGTCGACCGAGCAGGTGCCGGTGAAACGAACGGCGAAGCGGAGAAAGAAACGGTAGGCTGGCCGCCATCGAACGGCGCGGGCCCAAGTCGCGCTAATTTGATGGATGGGCTTCAGGCGGGCGGCCAATTGGCAAGCGGATCGTGAATTCCGATCCTTTGCCGGGCTGGGTATCCACGGAGACCGTTCCCCCATGCGCTTCGACAATCCCTTTGACAATGGCCAACCCTAATCCCGTCCCTCCGGACTCCCTCGCCCTGGCCTTGTCCGCCCGATAAAACCGATCGAAGAGAAACGGCAAATGCTCCGCCTCGATGCCGGGACCCGTGTCCAGAACCGCGATCGCAAGTGACTCATCGGAACGGCGGAGACGGACCGTGACCGAGCCTCCGGGCGGCGTATATTTCAGGCTATTGTCCAGCAGATTAATCAGCGCCTGCTTCAACCACTGGGCGTCCGCCGAAATCGTCGGCACGGGCACAACATCGAGGGCGAGTGAGATCCGACGGTCATCGGCCAGCAGCTTCAGTTCAATGACCAGATCCTCCAGCAGAGGTTCGAGTTCGACGGGCGCAAGCTGCAACGGCGGCCGATCGCTCGTGACTTTGGTCAGCGTCAGCAGGGATCTCGCCAACGCGATCAGTTTCTCGACTTGTTCCAGGTTGCCGATGAGGGCTTCACGATACTCGTCCGTGGATCTGGCCTTTTGGAGCGTGACCTCCAGATTTCCCTGCAACACGGTCAGCGGGGTCTGCATTTCATGGGCGGCATAATCGACAAACCGGCGTTGGCTCTCGCAGCTCTTCTGGAACCGGTCCATCATCGCGTTAAAAGTCTGTGTCAGACGGTGGAATTCTTGAAACGGAGAATCGAGAGATAAGCGCTCGCCCAGGTCCGCTTCCGACATGGTTTCCGCCCGCCGGCTCAAGAGACCGATCGGCGTCAGCACCGTTCGCGCAATCCATGCGCTGCCGGCCCACGCCACGACGATGACCAGGCCCGACCCCAGCGCCAACAGGATCGCGAGACCCTTCAGCGTTTCCCGGGAGAAGTGGAGCCACTCTTCCGCCTGCAGGATGTAGCGAACCTGGCCGCTCCGGGGCACGGGAATGGAAACGCGACGCACAGGAGACCCCTCACGCAAGCGCACCATATCGAAGACGGTTCGACCCTGCTTGACCTCTTCGAGGAGGGATGCCGACACGGGAGGGCGGGGAAGCACATCGGATCCCTTCCACAGGAGCTGTCCGTCGATCGACAAAATCCGGACGCTATGGGCAGCTTCCCGGAGTTCATGCTGTTCTTCCTGGCTGCGGCCTTTCTCCCCCAACACGACCAACTCGTCGCCGGCCGCTCGAATCACATCCGGACGTTGTTCGATGATGCGCCCCAGCGTTTCCGCCAGTTCAAGCAACCGTCCATCGATATAGCGGTTCAGCAGCGTTTCAGCGCCGACATAGATCAGCGCCGAAAAACCGAGGAGGAGTCCCCCGATCAAGATGAGCGCGGTTCTACGGATCAACCGTCCCAGGGAATTCACCGTCCGGATTCCTCGTCTTCCAGCATGTACCCTGCCCCTCGGACGGTCGTAATCAATGCAGGGGCAAAGTCGCGATCCATCTTCGCGCGCAGTGACCGGATGTGTGCGTCCACGATATTCGTCATGGGGTCGTAACTGATATCCCAGACATGCTCGATGATCGCAGTCCTGGTCAACACACGATTCTTGTTCCGCAGGAGAAACTCGAGCAGCGCGTATTCTTTATTCGTCAGCGCGATTTCAGCGCCGCCCCGGCACACCCGGTGAGTCGCCGGATCCAGTTCCAAGTCGGCGGCCGTCAGGCGGGACTGCAGTTGAGGCCCTCCCCGCCGCAACAGGGCTCTCGCTCGCGCGAGAAGCTCAGCGAAGGCAAACGGTTTCGTCAAATAGTCATCGGCGCCCATATCCAAACCGGAGACTTTATCCTGCACCGTATCGCGGGCGGTCAAGAGCAGGACGGGGGCCGTCACGCCGGTATCGCGTAAACGGCGACAGAGTGACAGACCATCGAGGACGGGCAGCATGATATCCAGGATGATGAGGTCGTACGGATTCGCAATGCCGAGCTCAAACCCCTGCTCGCCGTTGCACGCGACGTCCACCGCATAGCGCTCTTCCTTGAGTCCCTTCCGAATGAATTGCGCGAGGTCCGAATCATCTTCGACAAGAAGAATGCGCATGGCGACAGGTACTCCGTCGAACCGGCCGGATGGTGAAGACAAAAGGAGACGGCGATGATCTCATCACGAGATTCCATCGCCATCATATTAATACATCAGCCCGGCCCTAATCGATGAGGGGGAGGGGCATAAGGGAAGAAGGACTCAGGAACGTGTCGGAAGGTTGTCCCGCACAGTCTGTGGTTCGTGAAACGCCGGTCGTCTCTCGTCTGCAGAAAAGAGCGATGGCCAATAACTCATAGCCTTTGGCATGAAACGAATCCGGGTGTCCCGACTCTCCGTCATACAGGCTGAGTGGCCGCGAGGCAGGCTCACGCTTCGCGGAGAGGGCGTGACGCCCGGCCGACCCGACAGGTGTACGCCGGTCTGTGGCCGTCAGTATGGAAACGCCGCGACCGAGTGCTCTTCGGCTCTGCCGCCCTTCGAGCTCGAACGAGGGCGCGAGTGAAGGGGGTCGCGTTCCGGGACGCTAAGACCGATCGTACTCCATTCGTACACCGTCTCGTACGCGCGCGCAATCTTATCCACGGCGTCGGAACCGTTCCTCCCCTGGAGTTGGTCCTCGTATGGAATCACCGCCTGCCAGTTCAAATCCGGCACCTGTGTGATCTGCTCCGCAGACGTCGCGATCAGCGCCAGCTCCTTAAATTCACGATAGACCCGGATCACTTCGGGTGCGTCCAATGCATCGTACACGGTCGAGACGATCGGAGTCGGGCTACGGCGCATAAGCGACAAACAGGACAAGCCGGAGTGCACATGGATGATGTCAAACGACGGCGTCACGGCCAACGCCTTCTCCAGCGCCAGCATGGACAATGCCTCCGCCAGATGTCGTTTCGGCGCAGGATAGGAACGCATGGGTAGCGGAGCGACGGGGACCAGTTCACCGGCTGTTCTGCTGTCCCCGCTGGCGAAGACCGTCACCGTATGACCCAGCCGGATCAGGTGGTTCGTCAAATGAAAAATCATCCGGCCCTGCGGGTCCTGACTTTCGCATGAAACCTGTTCCAGAAACGGGCTGATGTAAGCAATCCGCATAATCTTCTACCCCTTGTCCGGTCCAGCCTGATACGCGCTGTTCAGGCTTGCGCTCATTCAATAGCGCAGGCGAGCTGCCGACAGGGCGGCAACGGTCGCCGGGACGAATGTATGGTGTCAGGAGCGTGGCGAGCAGCCGAGTGAGCTACACGCGTGACGTTTCAGAGAGAAGGTACAACGGGGATCATGAAAATCCGGTGAAGAAGAGGTGAAGTCATCATGAAACGATACCGGGACTACTAGGACTCGCAGGTCCGGCGATCGAACAAACAAGCGGTGCTGCGGCGCTACAGAAACAGAACGGGGGCAGCCACCCGCGTGACTACCCCCGTTACCACCCGCTCACTCCGTCTGCACAGAGACCGCGCTCGGCAGGGTCCTACGCGACCTGCTGAATCGCAGACAACAACCACTTGCCATGTTGATAGCGCATAAATGTCCAGACCTCGGTCGTCTCGATCGGCTTCTCCGGACTACCCTCGATGAGGTAATCGGCGTCACCCGGGGTCTTCGATAGGGACACGGTATAGTCCCGGGCACTCCAATGCAGACTCACCGTCGCGTATTGCACCGTATTTTCAACCCAGGACTCACGAACCTCAGCTTGGAGCAGCACCACATCTTCCACACGGTTCACCTGATCCTGACTGGTCAGTTCGGCCAGGCCGGTACTGAAATATTCCAACATTTCCGGCGTCACCAGTCGCCGCAATGCTGGCAGATCTTGCCTGCCCCAGGCAGTTTGGATGTCGCTCAGCGATTGCTGAAAGGCCGCCTTGTCGGCTGACGTGATCTCGCTATCGATCGTGGCCGTTCGGAGTGTCGCCACGGGCGAATCAGCCAACAGCGAGCCGCTCACCGCGCGGCTCCGCGTGATGCCGGAGAAATCAGGCGCCACCGCAGGCTTACGCGAGCGCAGATAGAAAAACAGCGCCCCGGCTCCCATGAGCATCAACAAAATGAGCACGCCGCTCGGGCCGGAAGTCCCAGCCTGACCATTGTCCCCGGCCTGCTCACCCGCTTCGTTCGTCCGCGCGCTGCTGTCGGTCGCCCCGAACAACATGTGACCGATCCATGATCCGGCCAGACCGCCGGCGATGCCCGCTAACAGGGGATTGCGCTGAATCCACGATGGCTGAGCGGCAGGCGTCGGCCTGACCGTCGAAGCCGGCCCGCTGGCTACAGAAGGCGGCGGGCTC
>JBEIQG010000283.1:0-3708 GCA_040376625.1 Nitrospira sp.
ACGGAAAGCGAGCGGTTGTGGTACGCCGCCTGGACGAGCCGGACCCCGACATGCTGCCGTGTGTGGGCTCGCTCCAGCACATGCTCCATCAATTGACGCCCCACGCTGCCGTTCTGTGCGGCAGGAACGACAGTAATCGGGCCCACGCTGGCGATGGTATCGCCCTCCCAGAGGAAATTGCTGCCGACTACGCGATCATCGATCTCGGCGATCACAGAATATACATCGGGGCGTGACAGGATCATCGACAGCAGGGACACGGCGATGTGGGAGGAGGGAAAGTCAGGGGGGAAATTGTGCTGTTCGGCGATCGCCTTGAAGGCTTCATAGCAGATGGTGCCGCAGGCCGTCGCATCGCTAGTTGTACCTGATCGGAATGCGGTCTTCACGGGGAGTCTCCCGGAAAAAAATAGCCCGCTAGCTGGGAAGGAGTCAATGGGTCCCTTTCATCGATGGGCTGAAGCAGCCGGACCCGAAGTACGAAGAGGCGAAACATCGTCGGGCTAACCAATTAGGCAGGGGCGCTTCAATTGGACCCGATTTAGAATTCCCGAAGTAGTCGTCCCGAACCAGCCAACGCCCCGGCGAGCCCGTTTTCCCGTAGCGCGTACCAAAAGGTCACTGCGTTAATTCCCAAAATCGGAATGCCAAGGAGGGGCTCCAACTTCTCACTCACATCAATCAAGCTCATGTTCGTGCCGCATTGCACCACCGCGTCCAGTTGATTCCTGTCATTCGCCAGCAATTCCAGAATGGCCTTTTCTTTCACCCAGTTGGGGACATGAGCGATCTGGAGCGCGTGCGCGCAGGAAAACCCAACCGTCGACACCACCTCAAACCCCAATTCCTCGAACATCTGCGTGGCGAACGTATTCCCTTTCTTATCGAACGGCGTCAGGATCCCGATGCGCTTCGCTCCGTATTTGTTGAGTGCCGCCTGAACGGCGTCATGCCAGGTGGCCCAGGACAGCCTGGAATAGGCCGCAATGTCAGCCATCGGCGCTCTGATCTGTTCAATGCCTCCGATGATGTGTTCCAGGCTCATGCCCATGATCATGTATTGCGGTTCGGCCAGCAAGGCTACGTCAACTGCGGCCCGCACCCCGCCCAGAAACTGTTTCTTGTACTCCATGAGATCGGCTTCCGTGTTCAGAACCGGTTTAGGGGTTACCACATTCGTCGTGTGCAGGCCAATGCCCTGTAACCCCTCTGCTCCCTGGTTCTTGAAAATAATGCTCCACAGTTCGTGCTCCATGCTGGTATTCGTAGCTGGAATCAGCAGGCCGAACTTCCTCCTAAAGCTCCGGACATCCGGATATCCCCTGGAGGACTCGATCGTCCCGAAGTGTTCGACTGCTTCTCCATTGTGGATGATGCCAGGCGGGGCGAGAGAGGGCATGGGCGGGATATTTACATCGGGAATCGTGATGGATTTCCCCGACAGGGCGCCAATGAAAGTCAGGGCTCCTCGATCGGTTCTTTTCGTGCGGTGAGACATGCTCGATAGCTCTTTAGCAGCGGAATAGACCCGTCCGGTATCTTGCCAAAGTCGGAACGAAAGTCCAATGGGGTACGCGAGACACAGCGCCGATGCATAGACTCCCGCTGGGAATGTAATGGGGGGCGATGGTGGGAAGGGGAGTCACTCTGTGCTTCAGCGGATGTACCTACGAGCGGAGGACGCGGATCTCCTCAGGAAGCGCGGTGTCGAGGCTCAGAAACCTCCTATACTCTCGGCATGCTGAAGTCGAAAGACCTCATGGAGCAAAGACATGGGAGACTCAGCAGCCTGATGCGTGCCGGCGCATTCTTTCCTGACCTGATCGCACCCGACACAGGAAGTCAGCAAGGTCAGAGCGAGATGAGATCTCAGAGTGCCGTACTCTATTTACTTCGCACGATCAGGGCGCCTGGGCTCGGCGCGAGAGAGACACGATATAAGAGGCCGAACGGGCGGCGATCATCGGATCGGCTGCCTCGATACCGGGAACCAGCGCTCCCGGCATGAAGAGCAACTTCTTTTCTGCGGTCTGGCTGTCCGCCACGGCTTTGGTGATGGTGATTGTCCCCAATTCGATCTGCTTCCGACTGTCCGGCCACGCGATCGAGGGATCGTCGATCTTGTCGTCTTTCTCGGCCACTTGTACAAGCAGCTTGAACTTGGCGGGACTACGGCGCACCCGTTCACGAATCTCGGTGCTCAGATAATGGGGTTCCGCTGTGGCGAGTTGCTCCTGGGTGAGGAAGTGCTCGCCCGCCAGGGGTCGGAGTTGATAACGACCGAATGTGACGATGCCTTTCGCGTTCGTAAACTTGAACGAGTTGATTCCGAAATAGGGCAGTGTGGCGTAGCTCACCGGTTGCGGCTTCGGGCTCTCCACGAAATGTTTGGCAGCCGGATGCGCGCCCAAAAACGTCTCGATAGGGGTTGGTTTGGGAGCATTGGGTCCGCTTGCAGCCACGGCGAGCAGAAAGTCCCTGAACTCCTCCGCCGTGGCCACGGGAAATCCATTGAACGACAGGACCACGAGATCTGTTTTCGATCCGTCGGGAAGTGAAAACTTGACGGCCATGCCGCGCGGCATCTGGCTGGTGTCCGGGACGTTCGGCTGTCCTGACCCGGCAGAGAACCGCACCGTCACAGGAATCGGAGCGTTCCTCTTTTGCAGGTGTGCTGCCTTGCTCACCGAGGCCGCCGAAGCGGCAGGGGTGAAGGTGCCTTCCAAGACGACGCCCTTCGGGTGATTCGCGCGCAGTCCGGGATGGACACCGAATACCCCGTTGAAGGCGTCGACGAGTTGTTCCGGCAGCGATTTCTGACCGGCGGGTGTCTCTTGAGCAAAGACCGGATCGGGGAGAGTCAGGGCAACGGTGAGAATGGAGGTTGCGACGAGTGAACTCCACATAGGTCTGTCCCTCCTCAAGGGTTGTGGATGAAGCAATGCTCAGCGACGCGCAAACTCACCCGATCAAATCTGTGAACCGACGGGGAGGTCGATCGAGAGAACGACGGAAACCCTACTCCACCATACCGATCGAGTCAATTGGTCACCGAGACCGGATGAAGTGGATGGGAAGGAGTTGCTCACCCTGCGCCGGGAAACGTGGAAATATTTGATTGCAAGACCTGACCCCGCTTAGCGCCCTCTCGAATCCGCCGGGAATTCGGATTCCCCTGCGCATACCCGTTCGCTATAATGCGCCAGAATTTTTGGAAGGAGGTGCGTTATGGCATTCAATCAGGTCGGAGATTTCTGGCTGGCGCCCGGTCAATCCACCCGTGTTCATATCGCGCTCGGGGGCCTGGTGAATGAGGCGGAATGGGGCGGGCATGATTTCGGGGCACAATGGATTATGGCCGACGGGGTCGGGATCAATCCGGTGCGGCTGATGGTAAGCGAGCACACCAAGGAGAAGAAGCCTATCCGCTTACATCCCGGTTCACCGAGCCCGATCGTCTATTCGGTGACCGTGACGAACATCGGCGAGGAACTGGCGCATTTTACTATTCAAGGCGGGGGAAACGTCTAGACGTTCCGAAGGAGGTCGTAAGTGAAATCCAAGCGGACGATTCATGTGTTGACGGATAAAAAAGGGACCATCGTGGGAGGGGGAATTCTCACCCCCGGCAAGGATCACAAGGGAAAGCCGGTGCATATCCAGATCGAGCCGATGAAAGGGCAGTCGTCGAAAGAAGTCGCGATACCG
>JBEIQG010000054.1:0-17685 GCA_040376625.1 Nitrospira sp.
GCGGGGCTCGCCGGAATGCGGGCGGCTATTGCCGCACCGCCTGAGGTGAATGTGGCACTCCTCTCCAAGGTCCACCCGGTCCGCAGCCACTCCGTGGCCGCCCAAGGCGGGATTAACGCGGCTATCGGCGAAGCGGATTCCTGGGAAGCTCATGCGTATGACACGGCGAAGGGTGGGCTCTATCTGGGTGATCAGGATGCGATCGAGGCCATGTGCCGGGAAGCCCCGCAAGACATTCTAGAGCTGGAACGCATGGGTGTGATCTTCAGCCGCACCCCGGAAGGACGAATCGCCCAACGGCCGTTCGGAGGAGCCGGATTTCCACGCACCTGCTACGCCGCCGACCGCACGGGACACGCGCTGTTGCATGCCATGTACGAACAGCTGATGAAGCGACGATGCAGGGTCTATGAAGAATGGTACGTCACGGCACTACTGGTCGAACGGGGCCGTTGTTGCGGCGTGGTGGCCTGGGACCTGGTCCGTGGAGGATTGCAGGCCCTGCGTGCGAAGGCCGTGATTCTTGCCACCGGAGGAAGCGGTCGTGTCTTTTCGACGAGCACAAATGCCGTCATTAACACCGGGGACGGCATGGCTCTGGCCTATCGCGCCGGCCTTCCACTGGAAGACATGGAGTTCGTCCAGTTCCATCCGACTACCTTGAAAGACACCGGCATTCTGATCACCGAGGGCGCACGCGGGGAAGGCGGCTATTTGCTGAACACGCTTGGCGAGCGCTTCATGAAACGATATGCGCCGGAGCAGATGGAACTGGCAACCCGCTCTACGGTGTCGCTGGCCATCGGCCAGGAAATTCAAGAAGGACGAGGCGTCGACGGCTGCGTCCTGCTCGATCTTCGACACCTCGGCCGCGCCCGCATTCTGGAGCGGCTCCCGCAGATTCGAGAACTGGCGATGGAATTCGCCGGACTGGATCCGATCGAAACGCCCATTCCCATTCGACCCGGCGCCCATTACCAAATGGGCGGCGTGAAAACCAACGCTTGGGGAGAGACCGACTTACCCGGACTCTTCGCCGCAGGCGAATGCGCTTGCGTGAGTGTGCATGGAGCCAATCGCCTGGGGGGGAATTCTCTCCTCGAAACCATTGTCTTCGGGCGCCGCGCCGGCACGAGAGCCGCCGAGGCGATCCGTGACTATGACCTGGCGCCCGTTCCCGAGGGAGTCCTCAAAGGCGAAGAACAGCGACTGAACGCCCTGCTCACAAATCCCGGTCCAGAGCGGGCCTGGCAGATACGGGATGACCTGGGTAAGACCATGAGCCTGAATCTGGGCATCTTCCGCACCAAGCAGTCCATGCAAGAGGCCTTGGGAGCCATTCACGCCCTCAAGGTCCGTGCGCAACGGATGTGCGTTCAGGACAAGGGACAGATCTTCAACACCGACCTGATCCAGGCACTTGAACTCCAGTGTCTGCTGGACATCGCGGACACCATCGTCGTGAGCGCCCTCGGACGGGAAGAAAGCCGCGGGGCCCACTTCCGGGCCGATTTCCCCACTCGAAACGACCGCGACTGGCTCCGCCACACCTTAAACCACCATCAGGCGGAGGGGCCTCGGTTGAGCTATGCTCCCGTCACCATTACACGATTCCCGCCCGCATAACGCCTTAATGTCCGCACAAGACTCCTCTGTACGGTGAGTCGTCTCTGAGACGGCCCGGCTCAGGCCGTCGGGCCGGTTGCGCTCCTACCGTTTTGCGCTATCCTTTTCAATAATCACCGATCGCTCCACTCGCGGGACCGTCCACAATACGCCCGGGCGAAGGGTCGTTAGGCACCATGGCAACCGTTCACCCAGGCACAGCGATATCTGCGTCCGCCATCTCTTCGCCGCAGGATGCGACGCAGGCGGTCGTCTGCCCCTTCTGCCGAACCCTCGCCCCCTGCGCGCCTGTTGCCGGTACCCGCCTGCATCAATGTTCCTGTTCCTCCTGCAACGAAAATCTCCTGATTCTCAACCCTGACGGGCCACCAGCCGATGAGGACATGATCGTACCATCGTCAGCCGGCAGGGCTGATGCCACCGACATGTCGGGGCGTCTCGTAGGTGTCGCTGTAGCTCTGCTGGCCTGTGTCTTGAACTATGCGTTGCTGGCCGGCATGGCGTCCTGGATGTTCAATCAGATCAAATCGACCCATGATCCCTATGACATCGACGAATTGACGCTCTCCCCGCTCATCTTGAAAGCCAACGGTTGGACAGCGCTTCACCTTGCCGCGGCACGAGGAGATGTATCCGAGGTGACCTCGCTGCTGGACGACGGGAGCCCGGTCGACCAACACAATCACAATGGACGAACGGCATTGTTCGAAGCAGCCAAGCGCGGGCAGGCACCGGTGGTGACGGTACTGTTGCAACATGGGGCCAACCCCAACGCGAGAATGAAACACAACGTGACCGCACTACTGACGGCGGCTGAGCACGGACATGCGGACACCATTGCCGTGCTTCTGTCCAACGGCGCCGAGATCAATGCGCTGTGCACCTGCGGCGATTCGGCGCTACACCGGGCCGTACGGAGCGGTCACCTGGCTGCCGCTCAAGTCCTGCTGGAGCGAGGCATCGCCGCAAACCGAAAGAGCCACGGAGAGACCGCCCTCGAGATCGCGCAGCATGACGAAGATCGCGAATTGATTGAGCTGCTGCGCTCGCACGGAGGCAGAGAATTCTCCCAGGCCAAGGCCTATCGTGCACAAGGCGTGGCCTTCCAGAAGAAGGGACAGGTCGATAAGGCGCTCTTCGCATACGCCGAAGCCCTCAACCTGGACCCGGATGACCCGGAAGCCTATTTCGACCGCGGCACCGCACTGCTCGAAAAGGACTCCCCCGATGAAGCACTCATCGCCTTTCAAGCCGCGATCCGCCTCAATTCAACCTTCATCGAGGCCTATAGCGCCGCGGCCTCGGTACACGTCGCGCGCCGACAGTGGGACCAGGCCTTAGCCTTGTGGGACCGATACCTGGCACAACGGCCACAGGACGGCCGGGCCCATTTTGAACGAGCGATCGTCAAACGGTCGAAGGGGGACAGCAAAGGTTTCTTGCAGGAGTTGCAACAGGCCTGCACCTTCGGGCATCGGACGGCCTGCTGAACCATGACCGCCACTGACGCGCAGAGCCAGACCGCCGATCACTCCCCAAGCGTAACCTGCAATCGCTGCCTCGGCCGCTATCGGATTCGCGACGCACGCCGATTGACGGACAGATCCCGAAGCCTCTGCCCGACTTGCGGGGCACGATTCGCCGTCGTGGTCGCCGCACCTGCTGTAAATCAACGGCAGATTCAAGGACAGATCCCTTCGCCGGTGCTCTTCCAGTCTCCGGCAACCGACGCCCCTGAATCCACCCCCTCCATACAACAGGGGTCCTTTCACGGAGCCGGTGGCACCTTGCTGGGCATGCAGATCGTTAACGTCTGTCTGACCATCGTCACCCTCGGCGCCTACCACTTTTGGGCCAAAGCGAAGATCCGCCGGTACCTGTTCAGCCAAACCGCATTCGCGGGGGACCGGTTTGCCTATCACGGCACCGGAAAAGAACTTTACCAAGGGTTCTTGAAAGCAATGTTGATCTTCGGCATTCCCTATTTTTCGTTAGGCGCCGCGCATAGCCTTCTGGCTCTCCCGCGATCGATCGACGTTCTATTACAAGGGATGGCCGCTCTGGTGCTGTTCCTCTATGTACCGGTCGCCATCGTCAATGCGCGGCGCTATCGCTGCACACGCACCTCCTGGCGAGGCATCCGATTCTCGTTTCAAGGACGAACGGTCGACTTCCTGAAGCTCTATTTCAAAGGGTGGCTCTTCACCCTCCTGACCCTGGGGACCTACTATCCTTATTTCCAAACGCAGCGGCAGGCGTTTCTCCACTCCCACACCTATTTCGGCAATCAGCGGTTCCAGTTTACCGGACACGGATCGGGCCTGATGGTGCCCTTTGCCGTCACACTCTTCACCACCTACGCGGTGCTCTGCCTCTGTGGCCTCGCCCTGGCACTCCAGTTGACGAACGCCGGGCTCACGCTGCTCCTGATTCCCTTCGTGCTCGGTCCGGTGTGGGTGTGGCTGCTCGGGCAGAAACAGAAGTATTACTGGGATCACACCACGTTCGGCGAGGCACGATTTTCGTCCGGCATCACCTGGCAGAAACTGTTCGGCCTCTACCTCGGCAACCTTGCCCTCTTGCTGCTCACGTTGGGATGGGCCTGGCCATGGGTGACCGTCCGGAACGCCCGCTTCTTCACCGGCACGCTTTCGTTGCAGGGTGTCACGGATCTCGATCGCGTCCTGCAAGACACCACCGAAACATCCGTCACCGGCGAAGGCCTGTCGAACCTGCTCGACACCGGCTTCGATATGGATTAGCCCGCATGCCAACCAGCCGGAGCGCCTACTATCTCGACGGTCGCACGGCCAGGCGCCATCCCGTCACCCTCACAGTCACCCCCGCGGCCCTGCACGTTGCGATGCCCGACGGCAGTGCCAAACACTGGCCCTATGACGAGATCCGTCAGACGCAGGGGACTTACCGCGGCGAAGCTGTCCGCCTGGAATTCGGGCCTGAACCAGCCGAAGCCATCGTAATTTCCACAGCCGCGTTGCTGAAGGACATTCACGAGGCGGCGCCAACTCTCGCACGGCACTTCCATAACCCGGCCAGACGACATGCGCGCATCGGTTGGACCCTCTGTGCCGCAGTCAGCATCGCCCTCCTGGTCGTGGGCCTCTATCGATGGGGCATCCCCGGGATTGCCTCCGCGGCGACGCGCTATATACCCGTGGCATGGGAGGAATCACTGGGCCGGCAAGTCGTCGCACACCTTGCACCGGAAACACAGCAGTGCCGCGATCCGGAGCGATTGCGGAAACTCGACCACATCGTGCAAACTCTGGCCGCCACTCATCCTGCTTCCCCCTATCGAATCACGATTGCCGTCGTCGATGCCCCGACCGTCAACGCATTCGCCGCGCCCGGCGGCCGGCTGGTAATTCTCCGCGGCCTGCTGGAACGGACAGCCAGCCCGGAGCAATTGGCCGGAGTGCTCGCCCACGAACTCCAACATGTCTACCAACGCCATACGACCAAAGCCATCCTGGAACAGACGGCCGCCACGTGGCTTCTGACCGCCGTCTCCGGGGACATGTCCGGCGGTCTCGCCTGGGGCCTTCAAGGCGCACGCACGATGGGCTCATTGCACTACAGCCGCACCCATGAAACGGAGGCCGATATCGAAGGACTGCGTATGATGCAGGCAGCCCGCCTTGATCCCGCCGCCATGATTGCGTTCTACGGAACGATGGAGAGAGGGGCACAGGACCATGCCGGATCGCCTGATTTTCTCTCCACCCATCCGGAGATGGGCGAGCGGCTCGCCACACTCATCGCGCTGGCCGACCCTCCTCCGTCCAACGCAGAACGGCTCCTCCCCGAAGAAGATTGGAAAGACATCCGCACACTCTGCCGCCTACAGGCAGGCGGCCGCTCCGCCACCGTATCTCCAGACCTTTCCTAGCCGACAGCATTCCGCTGCTCACAGATCCGGCAGCCTCTGGTATAATCCACCGACTTATGGGTTCCATGTATGCGCGTCCTCGTCATTGAAGATGAAACCAAGGTGGGCTCCTTCATCAAGCGAGCGCTTGAAGAGGAGAGTTATGCCGTCGACCTTTGCGAGGACGGCGCCCAAGGTCTCGACATGGCCTTGAGCGGCACGTATGACCTCATCATGATCGATCTGATGCTGCCGAGCCTGCCCGGGCTGGAAGTGCTGACCCGCCTCCGCAAGGGAAAGATTCAAACTCCCGTGCTGATCCTGACGGCGCAATCGAAAGTGGACCAGCGCGTCAAAGGACTGGACGCCGGGGCGGATGATTACCTCACGAAGCCCTTCGCCATCGATGAATTGCTCGCGCGGGTGCGGGCACTGTTACGGCGAGGCACGGCGGAAACCTCCGGCACGCTCCAGATCGACGATCTCCTGCTCAATCCGGCCACGCGCGAGGTCACACGCGGCGGACAGCGCATCGACCTGACGGTGAAGGAATATGCGTTGCTGGAATATTTCATGCGCCATGCCGGGCGGGTGCTGACTCGTCCCATGATTTCCGACCATGTCTGGAATCAGGACTTCGACACCTTCACCAATGTGATCGACGTGTACGTGAACTACTTGCGGAATAAGATCGATCGCGGACGCGCTCGAAAGCTGATCCATACGATTCGAGGGAGTGGGTACATGCTCAAGGTGGACTGATGCCGCTTCGAGTCCGGCTCACACTCTGGTACGGAACAGCCCTGGCCCTCATCCTACTGACATTCTCCGTAGTGCTCTATACGATCACGGCGCGCGGCCTCCGCGATCAAGTCGATGAATCACTGCAAGAGACCGCATCGGCGGCCGTGCGCTCTCTAGAGAAGCGCGGATTTCTCCCCTTGATCGACGAGGATGCGCTATTGAGCCAATTCCCCGAGTTGACCCGCATCGACAAATTCTTCCAGATCTTCAGTCCCACCGGCACCATCACCATCCGATCACCCAACATCCGGCAGCATGACGTGCCATTGAGCCGGCACGCGCTGGAAGCCGCCTTCACAGGCAGTACCGTCTTCGAGTCGGCCAGATATCCCAACGAGCCTCCCCTCCGCCTGGTCTCCGTTCCGATCATCTACCGCGGCTCCCTGCTCTATATCGTACAAGTCGGCACGACGCTGGAAGGTGTGGAGGAAACGCTCCGCCGGTTTTTGCTGGTCCTCGTGGTGATGGCTCCGATCGCACTGGTGGTCTCACTCGTAGGAGGGTGGTTTCTGGCCGGACGCGCCCTCCGGCCCGTCGATTCCATCACCGTCGCGGCGCAACGCATTGCCGCAGGCGACCTCACACAGCGCCTGACTTCCGAACGTTCCACAGACGAAATCGGACGGCTGACCGACACATTCAACAACATGATCGCGCGCCTGGAAACTTCCTTCGCGCAAATCCGGCAATTCAGTAGCGATGCCTCGCATGAACTCCGAACCCCACTGACCGTTATGAAAGGGGAAAGCGAGCTGGTCCTCCGTCGTCCCCGTCCTGTCCAGGATTATATCGCCGTCCTGGAAAGCAATTTGGAAGAGATCGACCGGATGTCGCGCATCGTCGAGGAACTTCTCTTCCTCTCACGTGCGGATCTGGGCCAGGTCAAAACCGAATGTGAGCCGGTCCGTCTCGAGGCCCTGGTGGAAGATATCCAGCGCCAAGCCTGCCTGCTCGGTCAAGAACGCGGGGTAGATGTGATCATGGGCACCATTCAACCGGCAACCGTCCGTGGCGACGAACTCCGCTTGCGGGAACTCATTCTGAACATCGTGGACAATGCCGTGAAATACTCCTACCCGCAGGGCAGGGTGGATATCGACCTGCTGGTGGAAGGCCGCACGGCGCGCCTTTCAGTAAGGGACCATGGGATCGGTATCCCCCAGGACGCACACAAACAAATTTTTGACCGGTTCTTCCGCACCGATGACGCACGCGCCCACACCAAAAAGGGGACCGGACTCGGCTTGGCCATCTGCGCCTGGATTGCTGAGGCACACCACGGACACATCGACGTCCAGAGCGAAGTCGGCAAGGGATCGACGTTCACCCTCGTGCTCCCCCTCGCCCCGCCGTCAGCTTAACAAGTTCTAATTTCGGGCTAATTCGTTTCTCATCCATGGTTGCTACCTTCAAGCTGTCTGCTGCGGAATTTCTCACGCGCACCCAGATCACCGAATTCACGAGGAGGAGCCCCATGAAACGACCCACGCAGTCCGTCAGTGCCGTTGCCGGCATCGCCGCCCTGGGCGCTGCCTTGCTATGGAGTTATCTCCCGCTTACCACCTCACAGGCCTCGAATCCGGAACCGGCGGTCGAGGAGCGCGCGGTCACGATCTCCGGCGTCCTGCCTGCGGCCGGATTTGCAGACGTAGCGAAGGCCGTCACGCCCGCCGTCGTAAACATCACCACGAGCGGCGCAGAAGAAGTCTCTGACTCGCCCCGCCCTCGCAACCGAGGGGAGGACTTTTTCGGATCACCGTTCGGTCCACGCCGATTCGGACCGCCGATGGAGCCTCGTGAACGACGCGGGGGGGGCCAGGGATCAGGTGTCATCGTCACTCCAGATGGGTATGTCCTGACCAACAACCATGTCATTGCAGGGGCGAAGACCGTCACCGTGACTCTGCCCGACAAGCGAGAGTTCAAGGGGCGCATCATCGGCAGTGACCCCAAGAGTGATATTGCTGTGGTCAAGATCGACGGCACCCAGCTGCCCACCGTCAAATGGGGCGATTCCAGCCGACTCCAGGTCGGTGAATATGTCCTGGCCGTCGGGAACCCGTTTGGATTGAACTCCACCGTCACCTTGGGCATTGTCAGTGCCGTTGGTCGCGGGCACATGGGGATTACCCAGTATGAAGATTTCATCCAGACAGATGCGGCCATCAATCCAGGCAACAGCGGCGGCGCACTCGTGAACACCAAGGGTGAGTTGATCGGCATCAACACCGCGATCTTCTCCCAGACTGGCGGCTATCAGGGGGTCGGCTTTGCGGTTTCGACCGGCATGAGCAAACCCATCTATGAGAGCCTGGTCAAGACCGGCAAAGTCGTACGCGGGTTTCTGGGGGTCGGGATTCAGGATCTGAACCATGAACTGGCCAAATCGTTCAATGTCACAGGCAGCAACGGCGCCATCGTCACGGATGTGAAAGAGGACGGCCCCGCAGACAAGGCCGGACTGAAGCAGGGAGACGTGATCCTCGCGTATCAGGGCACCCCGGTCGAGGACGCAGTGACACTGCAACGCGCGGTCACGCGAAGTGCGGTCGGCAGCAAGGCAACGGTCAAGGTGATGCGGGATGGTCGCGAGAAGGACCTGACCGTGACGATTGCTGCGCTACCCGACGATCCGCAGGTTGCGAAGGCGGAAGCGGGTCCATCGGAACAGCCGCTGGCCGGACTCGCCGTCCAGGAGTTGGATCGGGAAACTGCCCAGGAACTCGGGATCAAAGGAAACATTCACGGCGTCGTCGTCACGACAGTCGATCCGGAGAGCGATGCGGAGCGGGCCGGATTGATGCCGGGCGATGTGATCCGGGAGATCAATCGCAAACCAGTCACTTCGATGAAGGACTTCGATCGGGCCGCATCTGACCTCAAAAAGGGTCAAACGGTGCTGGTGCTGGTCAATCGGAGAGGCGCGTCCCTGTATCTGAGTGCGAAGATCTAGGAGGCGGTAGGGGGCAGGCTACGGATGAGCGCAGGTTTATCGGTAGCCTGCCCCGGATTTTTTGGGCATGAGCAGCGTGGGAACGGTCGGAGAAGAAGCAGGACGATCGATTCGACCAGTCGACTGGGCAATCAAGTCGTAGCCGGCCACATCGCTAATGGTGACCGAGACAAACTCACCCGGCTTTGCGGTCTGACGATCACAAAAGACCACCCCGTCGATCTCAAGCGCCAACCCCTCGTGTCTACATTCCAGCAGCTGATCCGATTCCTCGGAGAGCCCATCCACGAGGACCTCCATGGTGCGACCCAGATAGTCGCGATTCTTGGCTTCTGAAATGGATTCCTGAAGAGCCAGCAGCTCATTGCGCCGTTCTTCCATCACCGCCTGATCGACCTTTTGATCGAGATCGACGGCCGACGTGCCCTCTTCATCGGAATAAAGAAACACCGCCACGCGATCAAATTCCATATCGAGAAGGAATTGCTTCAACTCCTCGAACATGGCATCGGTCTCACCGGGAAACCCGACAATAAACGCCGTCCTGAAAAAGATGCCGGGGATCTTGGTTCGAATACGTTCGACCAACTTAGTGACGTGCCGGCGGTCTCCCAATCGGTGCATCCTCTTCAGCATACCGTCGCTGATATGTTGCAACGGCATATCGAGGTACTTTGTGATGCGCTCTTCTCCGGCATAGAGATCCAGCAACTCATCCGTCACCTGCTGAGGATACAGATAGAACGGTCTGATCCAACGCACGTCTTTCACCATGACCAGTTCTCGAAGCAACGCCGTGAGCCCCTGTTTCAGGCCGAGATCCACCCCGTAGTTGATCGTGTCCTGCGAAATCAGGTTGAGTTCCTTCACCCCTTCCTGAACCAACCGTCCCGCCTCAGCCACGATCGAGTCAATCGGGCGGCTGCGCTGCTTGCCCCGCATGATGGGAATGGCACAAAACGCGCAGTTCCGGTTGCAGCCCTCGGCAATTTTCAGATAAGCGCTGTGGGGGGTTCCCAGACGAATGCGTGGAGTCTCGGCATCGTACAGATAGGGCGGTTGTCCAATCCAGAGTCGCTGCTGACGAGCTTTCGGCGCCAGCAGACTGCGGCAGATCTCCGCGATGCGCCCGAATTCCCCTGTTCCCACGACGCCATCCAGTTCGGGTAATTCTTTCAACAGTTCGCCCTGGTACCGCTGGGCCAGACAACCGGCGGCGATCAAGACGCGGCAGGATCCGGACTTCTTCAACCGTCCATGTTCGATGATGCTATTGATCGATTCCTGCTTGGCCTCTTCGATGAAGCCGCAGGTATTGATAATGACGACTTCCGCGGCGCGCGCGTCCCCCGTGAGTTGGAAGCCGCCGGCGACCAAGGTGCCGAGCATGACTTCTGAATCCACCTGGTTTTTTGAACAACCGAGGTTCACAAAACCAATCGTGGGCTTATTGCGTTTCGCGCGTGATGGGGTAATCAATGTCGAAGCCATAATCCGGCAGTCTACGAGACGCTGGAAAACTCTGTCAAACGCGGTCTCTTGCTATTCCGCCTGGAGCTATCCTAGATTGAGCACATGATCCGGACATTTCAGGGCATCACGCCGACTATTCCACAGTCCTGCTTTATCGAAGAAACCGCCGTGGTGATCGGCGATGTGGTCATGGGCGAAGACTGCAGCGCTTGGTTTCATGCCGTCATTCGCGGCGATGTGAACTACATTCGCATCGGCGACCGGACCAACGTGCAGGACCTCTGCATGTTGCATGTCACGCACGACAGGCATCCGCTCATTATCGGCAATGACGTCACCATTGGGCACAACGTGGTCCTGCATGGCTGCACCATCCACAACCGGGTGCTGGTCGGCATGGGTACCATCATCATGGACGGCGCGGTCATCGGGGAAGATTCGGTGGTCGGCGCCGGAGCATTGATCACCGAAGGCACTGTCGTCCCGCCTAAGAGCCTCATCCTCGGCTCACCGGCGAAGGTGAAGCGCCCTGTCACAGAGCAGGAACTCGCTTGGATTGGGGAATCGGCGCAAAACTACATTCGTTATTCCCGGCAATACCTCTCGGGCCCTGAGAAGCCTCGACCCGGATTCTGGGTCTAATACAGTCCGCCCACCCGCCTTCAATCACTCGCTTCTCACCCGATCTGCATACAACAGATGGGGTCGCCGACCGTCGGCGAGGCATACGTGCGCTGGTCGATCCGATAGCGGACTCCCTGCAGATGGCACCACTCGGCTATCCACACCGCCTCCTCCACCGTCGTCGTCACTAATCCGGGAATCAGCAAACGTTTGAGACACCGGTCCACCAATGTGGCAACTGTACGTTGCTGAGGCAGGAACTTTCTCGCATCGAATGTCACCGGGTTGGCACGTCCGTATGACAATGCGGACAGCTCCGGAAACCGCTCCGGATCGTTCAACACGCTGACCAGCCAGAGATGATCGACCCGGTCTTTCACCGACCCGGCATCCTGATGATGAAACCGGATCGGGGACCCGATACAAGCACGATTGAGAACCAGCACTTCCTGCTTGCGCAGATTGCAAGCCATCACCCGCCGCCCCAGCTCCAGGGTTTCCATGGCCAGGAGCGGGATCTCCGCAACCCCGCCCCCCACATACAAACTCGTGCCATGCGGCTGAAGCCTCGGCAGAAGCGCGTTCGCCAGTTTCAGCCCCAGCCGTTGACACAGCCCACGCTTTGCCGCCCAAAATTCATCCCCGCCTTCGTCGCAGTAGATCTGCCCCAAACGCGCATAGTCGAGACGGGCAAAAATCTCCTTCGTCGCCCGCCGAGCGCCGGCCCCGACGGTCCTTAGTTTGCGCGCCATGATGCTCCACATCAACCAAACTCATCACCGCTATACCTGAGCAGTAACGAGCCCGGTCCATACAATTGATTTTCAAACTATGCTGAGTTCGCTTGCGTGATGGGAATAGGGTTCATGCTCCATGACCCGCACCGGTAGACATGAGCAGTCGCGGCATCGCGACTACGCGACGATCTCAGTGCCGATACCCTTGTGGGTAAAGATTTCCAACAGAATGGCATGGGGCGTGCGGCCATCAATGATGTGCGCCTTTCCCACACCGCCGGCCAATGCATCCAGACAGGCATGCACTTTTGGCAACATGCCCTCGCTGATTGTGCCGCGCTTAACCATCCGCTGAACATCCTTGCGGGAGACGGTCGGCAGGTGACGGCCGTTGGCATCCCGGATCCCTTTCACGTCGGTCAACATCACGAGTTTTTCCGCCTTCAACGCTGCGGCAATCGCACCCGCCACGAGATCGGCGTTGATATTGTACGTATTGCCTTCCCGATCCGTTCCGATCGGGGCGATGACGGGAATGTAATTGTCTTCCTGAAGCTTCAAGAGCAGCGTGGGATCGATCGATTTCACATCACCGACAAACCCGAAATCGGCATCCGAATCATCCGAATCGAGGTCCTTTTCGATACTTTCCGCCCAAGCCTTCGCCGTCAGCGGCTTGGTCAACATCAACCCGCCGTCCTTGCCGCTGAGTCCGACCGCCTGCCCGCCGTGTCGGTTCAACAAATCGACGATCTCCATATTGATCCGGCCGGCCAGTACCATCTCCACGATTTCCATCGTGGCCGCGTCGGTCACTCGCACCCCGTGCCGAAACTTCGCGACCATTCCCAGCCGATCCAGCATCTGATCGATCTGCGGACCGCCGCCGTGCACGATCACGGGGTTGAGACCGACATACTTCAGCAACACCACGTTCTGAGCAAATCGCTCCTTCAGGGGTGCATCGGTCATGGCGTGCCCCCCGTACTTGATCACGACCGTCTTGCCCTTGAAGGTGCGGATGTAGGGCAGGGCCTCGATCAGCACATCCGCTTTCTTAATCAATTTGTTCATGCGCTCCCCCGTCCTGCCTGCCGCTCACAGGATATAGCGGCTCAAGTCTTGATCCTTCACAATATTCTGCAAGCGCTCCCGCACATACCCGGCGTCCACGACAATCGTCTTCTCGTTCATCTCGGAGCCCTCGAACGACACCTGCTCCAGTAACCGCTCCATGATCGTAAAGAGCCGACGGGCGCCGATGTTTTCCGTCCGCTCGTTGACCTGCACGGCCGTCGCCGCAATCTCGGTCAAGCCGTCATCCGTAAACTCGACCGTGAGACCTTCCGTCGCCATCAACGCCTGATACTGACGGACCAGCGCACCCCGCGGCTCGGTCAAGATACGCACAAAGTCTTCTTTGGTGAGCGGCGCCAACTCGACACGGATAGGAAAACGGCCCTGCAGTTCGGGAATCAAATCGGACGGCTTTGCGACATGAAACGCGCCTGCAGCGATGAACAGAATGTGGTCGGTCTGCACAGCGCCATGTTTCGTGCTGACTGTGGAACCTTCCACAATCGGCAACAGGTCTCGCTGCACCCCCTCGCGGGACACATCTGGCCCCATCGCGCGTTCACGCCCAGCGATCTTGTCGATCTCATCCAAAAAGACGATGCCGGTCTGCTCGACCTTGGTGATGGCCTCCCGGACTACTTCATCCATGTCGATCAGCTTTTGCGCTTCTTCCTGGGTGAGATGCTTCAGGGCATCGGGCACCTTCATCATCCGTTTCTTTTTCTTCCCTTGAAACATACCGCCCAGCATGTCGCGCAAATTCCCTTCAAGATCTTCCATGCCGCCTGCGTTGGAAATCACCCCCAGCGGCAACGCCCGCTCCTTGACCTCTACTTCCACGGATCGCTGGTCGAGTTTGCCCTCGCGCAATTGCAGACGAAGTTTGGATCGGGTGGCATCTGCCGATTCGCTCGGTCCCGACGCATCGCTCCGCGAGCCGGAAGACTCAAATCCAGGAGACACAGGACGCGACGGCGCAGCAGGCAACAAGAGATCGAGCACCCGCTCTTCTCCAAGACGAGAGGCTTTCCCTTGCACCTCCTCCAAATGCTTGGTCTTCACCAGACTGATAGCCTGTTCAGTAAGATCACGAATGATCGACTCGACGTCTCGACCAACGTACCCGACCTCCGTAAACTTGGAGGCCTCCACCTTGATGAAGGGCGCCTCGGCAAGTTTCGCCAGACGCCTGGCGATTTCGGTTTTCCCCACGCCGGTCGGCCCGATCATGATGATGTTCTTCGGCATGACCTCATCACGCAGCTCAGGAGCCAACTGCTGACGGCGCCAGCGGTTACGCAGGGCAATGGCGACCATACGCTTGGCATCGTGTTGACCGATGACATAGCGGTCCAGCGCTTCAACGATCTGGCGGGGCGTCAAGCTATTCACATTGAGGGGACGGGACGTCAATTCGGTCGTCATAGCAGGCAGATCCTACCGCGAGAGTGATTCGATCACAATCTGTTGGTTCGTATAAATGTCGATCCCGCCGGCGATCATCAGGGATTCCCGCACGACCTGTTCGGCGACCAGTTCGGAATGTCCCAGTAATGCACGAGCAGCGGCCAGTGCATAGGGTCCGCCCGACCCAATGGCCAAAATGCCGTCCTCGGGCTCAACTACATCTCCGGTTCCGGAAATGATGAAGGAGTGATCGAGGTCGGCAACGGCCAGCAATGCCTCCAAGCGCCGCAACACACGATCGGTCCGCCACTCCTTCGCCAGTTCCACGGCGGCTCTCGTCAGGTTTCCCCGATACTCGGCCAATTTGGCCTCGAACTTTTCAAACAGGGTGAAGGCATCGGCCGTCGCGCCGGCAAACCCCGCCAGCACCGTATCGTTATGCATACGGCGCATCTTCCTGGCATTGTGCTTCATGACGGTGGTGCCGACCGTGACCTGTCCATCGCAACCCATCGTCACGTGATCACCTCGCCTCACACACAGCACCGTCGTGGATCGAACAATCATCGAGGCCCCTTCTGTTTGATGACTCCAGCCGCTTCCCTGGTGCGCACCGCACGAGGGTGAGTGCGATCGTATAGCGCGAGTAATTGGTCCGTCGCAAGATGTGTGTATTTTTGTGTCGTACTGAGCGAGGCATGTCCCAGCATTTCCTGGATGGCGCGCAGATCGGCGCCTTCATCAAGCAGATGCGTGGCAAACGAATGGCGCAAGGTGTGAGGATGAACAGCGCCTCCGGTCAGCTGCCGCGAATACTTGGCCACAATGCGCGCGATAGTCCTGGTGGTCAATCGTCCTCCGCTGCGGTTTCGAAAGACAGCCATGATGTTCGATGATCGCCCTGAGGACGGTCCCGCCCCCATTGAGATCTGCGCGTGGTACGCGTCGATCGCCTCCAGAGCAACGCTCCCCAGCGGAATCACTCGTTCCTTCCCACCCTTCCCGCGCACACGCACCAGCCCTTCGCTCCGGCTGATGTCGTCGCAATTCATGCCGACCAACTCACTGACGCGTGCCCCCGTGGAATACAAGGTCTCGAGAATCGCGCGATCCCGTAAACCCTCTCGCTCCGTTCCACCAGGAAACTCCATCAACGCACCGGCCTCGTCTTTCGTGAGGACCTGGGGAAGGTGCTTGGGAAGTTTTGGGGCTCGCACATCCTCTGCAGGGTTCACCTTCAACTGTCCGACACGCACCAAATATCGGAAGAAACTTCGCAGGCAGGCCAGCTTTCTCGCCAGCGAGGCCTTCTTTTCCCCCTTGCGATCACGTGCGGCGAGAAATTCGCGAATCAGCGCAGGCGCCACCGCGTGAGGCGTGAGCGGTCCGCTCCCCTTCAACGCGAAAGCTTGGAACTGAGCCAGGTCTGACGCATAGGCACGAATGGTTTGGGGAGACGCACCCTGCTGGACGGACAGAACGTCTAAGAAAGTCCGGATTGCGCGATCCATGCGTCAAAATCCTCAACGGCTCGTTGCTGGATGAGACGCCGCTTCTGATCCTTGTCGCGCGTCTTGACGGTGACGGGTGGAAACAGCCCGAAGTTCGTATTCATCGGCTGAAAATGGGCTGGATCGCTCTTGGTAATATGCGCAATCAAACAGCCGTGGGCGCTGTTCGGCGGGGGAGTCACCAACGGCTTGTCCGCCAGGCCTCGCGCCGCATTGATGCCGGCAAGCCCACCCATCGCGGCGGACTCGGTATAGCCTTCCACACCGACCAATTGTCCGGCAAAAAATACGGTACCACGGGACTTGAGCTGGAGCGTCTCGCGCAGCAATTGCGGCGAGTTGATGAAGGTGTTGCGATGGAGACTTCCGAGGCGTAGAAATTCGGCATTCTCCAGCCCCGGAATGAGACGAAACACCCGGCGCTGCTCGGGATACGTCAGTTTGGTTTGAAACCCGACCATGTTGTAACAGGTTCCATGCGCGTTCTCGGTACGTAGCTGCACCACGGCGTAGGGGCGCACGCCGGTCTTGGGATGCTCCAGCCCGACCGGCTTGAGCGGTCCAAACTGCATGGTCTGCCGACCACGCTCGGCCATGACTTCAATGGGAATACAGCTTTCAAAATAGGCAATTTTCTCGAACTCTTTCGGCTGGACCTTCTCGGCTGTCATCATCGCATCGTACAACGCATTGTACGCAGCTTCATCCAATGGACAGTTGAGGTAATCAGCTCCCCCCTTGCCGTACCGCGACGCGCGATAAACGATGTCCATGTTGATGGAATCCGCGTCGATAATGGGTGAAATCGCATCAAAGAAATAGAGGTGCCGCTCATGAGTCAATTCACTGATGGCCTTTGATAGCTGCTCCGACGTGAGCGGACCGGTCGCAATGATGCAGCAGGCGTCCTGCGGTATCTCCGTGACCTCCTCGCGCATGATTCGGACGTTCGGATGCCCCTCCAGCGCCTGCGTGATCACCCGGGCGAATTGCTCGCGATCCACCGCTAACGCCGAGCCAGCCGGCACACGCGCTTCCTCCGCCGCGCGAATCACTAGCGAGTTCAAGCGACGCATTTCCGTCTTCAGAATACCGGGCGCATTGAGCGGGTCTGCCGATCCCAAGGAGTTCGAACACACAAGTTCGGCCAGATCACCTGTCTTATGTGCCTTGGTCATTTCTTTGGGGCGCATTTCGTAGAGCGTCACCTTGGCGCCACGATTCGCTGCCTGCCAGGCGGCTTCTGTACCGGCCAGACCACCCCCGATAATCACGATGTCTTCACGCATGGAATGGAAACCTTTGAAAAGATGGAAGGAGACCCCATTGTAGGAATCGCCTTTTCTCGATGTCAAGAAACGGGGACTAATTCCCGTTGGTCCCCGCTCGAGGACACAATTTGAAGCAGATCAACTGAAAGGCCGGCCGGAAAAGGCCCTCTGAGTTTGTTGCTCCCTTTTGCCAGACCATGCTAGACTCTGCCCGCGTGGGCGATTAGCTCAGGGGGAGAGCGCTTCCTTCACACGGAAGAGGCCACTGGTTCGATACCAGTATCGCCCACCATCTTTTCAACGACTTCCGAGA
>JBEIQG010000221.1:0-5947 GCA_040376625.1 Nitrospira sp.
GCATCTCGAACACGCCGACGAGACGATCCTTTCTCTTCTCAGCCTGTAAAAATCTGTCAATGAGTGACTCGAGGATTTTCCCTTCACTATTGAGCGCGTAATTTATATCGAACCCCTTAATCGGGAGCTGATCCCCACAAATCTCTCTGACTGAATCTGCCGCTTCCTCTGAAAACTCCACCATCACTTTTTCTTCCCCGAACTTATCTGTTGATCGCTTCTGAACCGCATCGCATATACTCTTGCGAATGTTCTCTGGGACGAATTCTGCTGAAAGCAAGTAATCAAATTCGTCTTGTGTCAATCTGATCTGCATCATTAGGAATTGCCTTATTTGTCACTCAACTTTTCCGCGAGTCGCGCCTAACGATAGCGGTCAGGTCTTGCAATCATCCATTTTCCTGTTCGGCCTGGTTCAGCCGCCGGCTGACCGTCGCATAGTGCACGCCGAGATGCACGGCAATTTCGTGTAATCGAGAGCCGTACGGTCGATACGCCTCTCCTGTGAGTCTCGTCCCCTCGCCTCGTCGCTGAAAACCCTCGTTCAGCGTTGATACAGAATATTGGTCACCTGACTGGCCGGATCGTAGCTGTAGGTCGTCTCCCTCCCGTTCGACAGCGTCAGGCTCGTCATCAGGCGGTTCGCCAGATCATCGGTCATAGCCAGCACGCTATCCGGATCGGTCACGTTGGTCAAGTTGCCCACGAGATCATACGCATAACTGGTGAGTTGACGGCCCGGCAGGGTCTTACTGAGCAGCTGATTGACGGCATCGTACGGAAGAACAGGTGGAGAGAGGAGAAACCGGTGTGCAGGCCAGGCTGCTCAGCAAGGTCGTCCAGCAAGGCCGCAGGGAGCACGCCGACTGAGGCGTACCCTCTGGGTACGTCGCAAGGAGGCGTGCGACCGAGAACGCCGCTGGCGGCCTTGCTGGGCAGCCTGGCCTAGCAGGGCTGTCCGTTGAAGAGGCAGGGCTTATATCGGGCGATGTCAAACTCGATATTCTCCTGGTAGACACGCTCGTTCCCGTTCACCCCGTCCTGATCCGGATCGTTGAACATCGTGTGGTCCCACCAATAAAACAGCGGAAACTGTTCGGTGTAATAGACCGGGTTTCCATAGTTGCTCCTCGTGTACTCCTGCACAAGACGACCGGTAATGTAGTCGACCTTTCCGTCTCCATGCAGTGAATAGAGCATGATGAACAGTCGCGACTCATGGTCGTAGAGTTCATCGAGGCGACTATTCAGATCGGGTTCGAGGGGAAGCGGGTCCTGAGACCAGGCGAAGGTGGCCGGGAGAAAGAGGAGTACAACGAGCGAAAGAATGGCAGCTGCGCGAAGATTCGTCATGGTTCAGAAAGCAGCAGAACGGCGCCATGATGAAGAAAGTTTCGTTCATGCTACCATCCACCTATACCCCGTTCAAGCGCTCATCCGACTTTTTCGGCTCTTCGTCACCTTGCCGATCGAAGGTAGACGCTCTTATAATCGCGGACGATGTCTGCCATGCCACGCGCCTCACTCCATACATTGGGTTGCCGCCTCAGCCAATCCGAGACCTCCATGTTGGCTGATACCCTGGCACGCCGGGGGTATCAACTGGTCGAGTTCGGCAAGGAGACGGATCTGTTGGTCTTGAACACCTGCTCGGTGACGGAGAATGCCGAAAAAGATTGCCGTTATGCCGTCCGCAAGACCTTGCGCCACTCACCGCATGCCTTCGTCGCGGTCACGGGCTGTTATGCCCAAACCGGCGCCAGCCAGTTGCAGAAGGTGCCCGGTATCGACCTGATCGTCGGCACCCAGTTCAAAATGAATCTCCCGGATTATCTGCCGGCGCCGGCCCAACTCCGTAAACAACCGGAGCCGGAACTCCGCCATAGCCGCACCATCGATCGCGAAGACTTCGTCCTGCCCGGCACCGCCTATTCCGACTCGACCCGCGCCCTGCTGAAGATTCAGGACGGATGCGACTTCATGTGCAGCTTCTGCCTGATTCCGTTCGCGCGCGGGCGTGAACGCAGCCGGACCGCCGAGGATGTCTTGCGGGAAGCCCGTCAGCTCGCCGTCCATGGCTATCGGGAACTCGTGCTCACCGGGGTGAACATCGGCCAATACTCGTATCAGGGGCTCGGGCTCGTTGAGCTTTTGCGGGAACTTGAAGCGGTTCCCGAGGTCACCAGGATCAGGATCTCCTCGATCGAACCTACGACCGTCCCTGCTGCCTTACTGGAGCACATGGCCGGCTCCACGAAACTCTGTCACTACCTGCATCTTCCCCTGCAAAGCGGCGACGATACGATCCTGCAGGCCATGAACCGGCGTTATACCGTTCGCGAGTATGAGGACCTGGTCGAGCAAGCCTTGGCACTGATGCCGGACCTCGGACTGGGAACCGATCTCATGGTGGGCTTTCCCGGCGAAGATGAACAGGCATTTGCAAATACGGTCCGGACGGCCGAACGACTGGCCTTCTCCTATTTTCATGTGTTCAGCTACTCGTCGCGCCCGGGTACGGCAGCCGCTCGCCTCGAAGACCATATTCCACCCGCCGTCATCAGGCAGCGGAGCAAGTTATTGTCGGAACTGTCACGAACCAAGGCGTTAGCTTTTTATCAGCAACAGATCGGCCGCACCTTCCCCGTGCTCTTCGAACAGGGGGAGCGCGACGGATTTAGGACAGGTACGACAGCCAACTTCACCCGGGTGGCGGCTGCGGCCGAGGCCGTCGAGGCCGGCTCGATCCACCAGGTCACTATTACCGGCATCATGGACGGATTGGCCTATGGCCGGCCCGCCGCCGCCGAATCAGCTCCCTTGCACAGGCCACTTCTATGACACAACCTAATAAACCCCATACCGTCCATATTGAAACCTTCGGCTGCCAGATGAACGAGTACGATTCCGAACTCGTTCGATCGTTACTCCGTAAGGCCGGATTCGAGTTCACCGAAGACCGCGAGCGCGCGGATGTCATGCTGATGAACACCTGCGCCATCCGGGAGAATGCGCATAACAAGGTCTACGGCCATCTCGCCGAGTTGAAGGTGGTGAAGGAACAACGCCCGCTGGTCGTCGGTGTGCTCGGCTGCATGGCCCAAAACCTCAAGGAAGAGCTGACTGAGAAACAACCGCTGGTCGATGTGTTGGTGGGCCCGGACGGATACCGGCAGTTGCCCGGGCTGCTGACGAATGCGCTGAATGCGGAAGAACAGGGCCTCGCACGGCGGGGAATGGCGGTGGACCTGTCCGAGTATGAAACCTACGACGACATCCTCCCCGAGCGCGACGGCAGCAGCAACGCCTGGATCGCCATCATGCGCGGCTGCGACAACTTCTGCAGCTTCTGTGTGGTGCCCTACACGCGCGGACGGGAACGTTCACGCGATCCTCAGGGCATCCTGCGCGAAGTCGAAACATCGGTCGCCACAGGGCATACGCAGATCACGTTGCTCGGGCAGAACGTCAACAGCTATCGATACGAGGATTGGGACTTTGCCCGCCTTATCCTTGCGGTCGCCGAGGTGCCGGGAGTCCGGCGAGTTCGCTTTACCTCCCCGCACCCGAAGGACTTTCCCCCTGCCCTGCTGGATGCCGTAGCAGGCCATCCGAACATCTGCAAACATATCCACCTGCCCCTCCAGTCCGGCAACGACCGCATCCTGGAAATCATGAACCGGACCTACAGCCGGAAGGAATATCTCGATCTGGCCGCGCACATTCGCCGCCGTCACCCCGGAATCGCGCTCACTACCGATATCATTTGCGGATTTAGCTCCGAAACCGAAGCAGAGTTTCTGGATACCTATCGGGTCGTCGAAGAGGTGCAATATCACTCCGCCTATGTGTTCAAATATTCGGAGCGCAAAAATACCATCGCGGCGCGGAAGTTCCCGGACGACGTGCCGGAGACCGTGAAGGGCGAACGGGTCAGCCGCCTGGTAGACCTGCAACGGCCCATCACCGCACGCCTCAATCGGGAGCTGATCGGACAGATCCTCCCGGTGATGGTCGAAGGCGACTCGAAACGCTCTGCCGATCAATGGATGGGCCGTACCGACACCGGCGTGTACGTCATTTGGAATAAGAGCGATGCGCCCGCCTCACCCGGCAGCATTCAACCGGTCACTATTCTCGATGGAAGTGCCGCAGTCCTGATGGGACGGCGCGAGTCCTCAGCGATGCTCGCGTGAACCGTTTCCGCACTCCACACAATTCGTCCTCCGGGGTCCCGCCAGAGTGGATGGGTAGTCGGCGACAGGGCTACGCGGGATCAAAGGTTGCCATCGAACGGCGACATTCTTGCCCACTCCTGAACAGCAGTTGCCAATTTTTAGACGCACGCCCTCGTCAGACTGACGGGGAAAGGGCGCACATCAATGCCTATCATCGCTTCCGGCTCCTCACTTTTGTAGCACCTCGCCATATCCAGCCTCTGCACAGAGCGATGTCACCACCCTGAAACATCAATAGCTTAGACTGCAGCTCTCGCCGCGATCGATCAGGCGGCATCAGCCGCGGTCACGTCAGAGATCGACTCTCAGGGTATTACCACTAGGGGCCCTGAAGTCCATGGAACGAGGGCATGGCCTTTGCTTGGACCATTCTGGCGTCCACAATCAACCAGGTTCATCAACCACCGACCGGCCCCAGAGGATTTCGCATCATGAAGAAAGACATCGCCCAGAGTCATGTAGAAGAGGCCCCACGAGGCATGAGCCTGGAAACCATTATAGCCGTCGGGGTCTTCGGGTGGATGGCCCTCGGCGTGGTGATGATGGGCCTGGGAATCTGGTAATCCCGATTTGTTCCGACGCGCCTTCGCCACGAAGCCGCGCCGCCTCCGTTCGCACCGCATCGACCAGCCGAGAAGGACGACCGCAATGCTGATTCACGGCTCCCGAACTCGCTTCACCAAGACCCTGAACTCCGGATTCCTCGGGTTGACCCTGTTGGGAGCCATGGCTGCCGGTTGCTCATCGACCGCCGCCACCGTTCAACAGAAGGCCGCTGCGCAACCCCAGGGTTCTGTCCGGCTCGAAGAAGTCGCCGATTGGGAATTTGAGGCCAGCCACCCCAGCACCATCGATCTCGCCACCCTTGAGAGCCTGCTGCGTGGGGTCATGATCGCGGACGCACAGATGGATCTTTCGAATCTGCCCGTGGATGGCAGCAAGCCGATGAAAGTGTTCAGCGATGAGGACGTGCACTATCTTGCTCCCCTGCTAGCCCAAGCGTTGTCTCAAGCGCAACCCGAATATGTGGTCGCTTTCCGTCTATCCTCATCGGCAGGGTCAGGCTCTGAACCCACCGCGGGCACCCTTTACGTTCAGAACGAACGGTTGTATCTCACCGTGACCGAGCACAACGGTACGCTGGCGAAAGTCGAGTCCTCCCTGTTCAGCAGCGGGCGACCGGCTCGCATCGTGAGCATCACGCCGGAATCAGCCGGAAAAATCGAGCAGGCATTACCGGCGATTGCGCAGGGCCGGCAGCCGCTCAAATCCCTCGCCATCGACTACAAACTGTTTGCCAAGAACCCAGAACCGGCCCCGGCGGTCGCGGCAACGATCGCAGCGCCGGCGCCTCAACCGGTCCAAGCCTCTGCACCCCGGATGGTCGTCGCCTCGGTGGTAGAAGAGGCGCCGCTTAAGAACGCCCCCCCTGCGCAGCCGGCAGTCCCGGCATCCCATGCGTCGAAAGCTTCTTCCGCCGAGGATGAACGATTGACCGAGACACTTCAGGAGTTACAGGACGCGCGGGAAGCGATGGCCCGGAAAGACGCCAAGATCAGCGCCCTGCGAAGAGATCTGGAATCGATGCGTACGCAGTTGGAAACGAAGGACAAGGAACTTCGAGCCGTGAAGACCACCCCCCAGACGCAACCTAAACGCGAGCCCCGGAACAAAGCCGAACTCACCGTTCGCTGACCCTCTGCCTTTAC
>JBEIQG010000170.1:0-8209 GCA_040376625.1 Nitrospira sp.
ACGGGGTATCAGTTGGTCCTGTGGTCACGTCACTCCATCCGTTCGGCTGTGCGGCTCGCATGAGGTGAGTGCGCACGATCTGGCTCAACCGGTTTCCTGTCCTACGGGTATCCTGAGTCAAGTGTTTCAGCAAGATTAGTGCCTGCCACAACATTTAGGGGTCTACCATAGCAATAGCTTACATAACCTTGCAAATGCTTTCACAATTCATGGGTACTCGGTCATGGCAATTCGGTGCCCTGCCATGCTTCCTAGGCATGAACGCTGTGGGGCGAAGAGGTCAGTGCCGGTCAAAATAGTGCTCGTAGAGGCAACAATCTGAGGAAATGCGAATAGCGAGGCGGCGAAATCACCCTGGATGCAGGCAGTGGAGGAACGACAAAGCATGACGGTTCGCATGTCCTCCGGTGATGATTGAAGTGCAGTACGTTGTGCCGGCTGCATGACCAGGTCATCGCATATTGCTGGTTCTGCCTGATGGAGACTGTTTTTATCCCGCTCCGGCGCTTATGGGAAATCGTTGACGGATGGGAGATATTCTGCCATTCTTTTTTACGACATTGGTGACGTGGCGGCGGTGACTGACGAGGGGAGTGACATGGCGAAGAAGATGCAGCGGCAGATTGCAGTCGTGGGATTGGGATATGTGGGGTTGCCGATCGCGGTGGCGTTCGGTAAATCCGCGCCGGTGATCGGGTTCGATATCAATAAGACCAAGGTTGAGGAGTTGCGCAGAGGGATTGATCGGACAGGAGAGGTGTCATCCAAAGACTTAAAGGCCAGTCGCGTGCGGTATACCTCCGAGCCCAGTGATCTCAAAACCGCCGATTTTATTATCGTCGCCGTCCCGACCCCCATTAACGAGGCGCTCCAGCCTGATTTGACCGCCTTGAAGAAGGCATCGGAACTGATCGGCTCCAATCTCTCCCCGGGGGCCATCGTTGTGTATGAGTCGACGGTATACCCTGGCGCCACAGAGGAAGACTGTCTGCCGATTCTGGAGAAATTCTCCGGCATGAAGAGTGGCATTGATTTCAAGATCGGATATTCCCCCGAGCGTATCAATCCGGGAGACAAGGAACATACGCTGGAACGAATCATTAAGGTCGTCTCTGCTCAGGATGAAGAGTCCTTGGAGATCGTTGCGAAGACGTACGGGATGGTGGTGAAGGCCGGAATCCATCGGGCCTCCAGCATCAAAGTCGCCGAAGCGGCGAAGGTGATCGAAAACACGCAACGAGATCTGAATATCGCCTTGATGAACGAGCTGGCGCTGATTTTCCATCGCTTAGGAATTGACACCAGGTCGGTGTTGGAAGCGGCTGGGACGAAGTGGAATTTTCTCAAATTCAACCCTGGTCTGGTCGGGGGACACTGCATCGGAGTCGATCCGTACTACCTCACTGCGAAGGCCGAATCCGTCGGATATCATCCGGAGGTGATTCTAGCCGGCCGGCGCATCAACAACAGCATGGGCAAGTATGTGGCCGAGCAGACCGTGAAGTTGTTGAGCCAGGTAGAACGACCTGTCAGTGACTTACGCGTCGGCGTCCTGGGTCTGACCTTTAAAGAAAATGTTCCTGATTTACGGAATAGCCGGGTGCCGGATATTGTGAACGAACTAAAGGAGTATGGTATTCAGGTCGTGGTGCACGATCCGCTCGCGGAACCGGAGGAAGCGGTGGGGGAGTACGGCCTGCGCCTTTCGCCTTGGGATCAGCTCAAGCAACTGGACGGAATCGTGTTGGCAGTTGCCCATCGGGAGTACATGCAGATGAGCGTCTCAGAACTGCTGAAGCCGTTGCGCAAGCAGCGGAACAATGTGGTGGTCGACGTGAAGAGTGTGCTGAACCCGGACAGTTTGCCGGGATCGGTCAAGTATTGGAGACTCTAGGCTGCCATCGACATGATCAGCCTAACACTCTTCAGCCGCGCTCCAGAGTATCTGCCGAAATCCTTTAGGTGATCCCTCTCTCTCCCTGAGGCCGGAGACATCGTCCGGCCTCACAGGCCTGCCAGCCGGGTCCATGTGTCGACCGATTAATGCCGCGTCACGGATCTGCCGAAAGAGGTACGAGACGATGGCATGGCCCTTGCCGCCCAAAGCGAGAAACTGATTGTCGCGTCTGTGTCAGTTTGATATATCAAAGAGGTTACCATCGTGTTGCTCCGACCTATGCGTTCATCCTTCCGTACGACACACGTCGAGACCAGAGACCGTTGGTGCTGTCGGATTTTAATCTCGACGGCCGGGGTTGTCTGTGGCCTCTTGATCACCGGCTGTGGCACGTTTGTCTCTCCTGACGTCAAACGCGGCGATCAACATCTCGCGGCTGGAAACTGGGAAGAGGCCAGCGTCGCGTATCGACAGGCACTTAAGGATGATCCGTTCGAGCCGTCACTGCAGAATAAATACTCGGTGGCACGGGAGCGTGCAGCGGCGGCGCATGATGAGCGAGGCCGGCAGCTGCTGAAGGATCACCAGTTCGATCAAGCCGCCGAAGAATTCAAACGCGCCCTGACGATCGAGCCGACAAGCAAGGAACACGAGGCCGGATTGACCGAAGCCTTGCGACTCAAGGAGGCGCGCGAGCGATATCGCGAGGCGGAGCGTCTGGCGCAATTGGGCCGGGTGAGTGAGGCCATGACGGTATACATGCGGGCTGTGGAGCTCGACCCCACGTATAAAGAAGCGCTCGAAGGCGTTGCCAGGCTGTCCGCGGAGCAGCATGCCGTGGATCGCGACGACCGGCAAAAGCAACCGGTGACGTTGCAGTTCCGCAATGCCGGACTGAAGGAAGTGGTAGAGGCGCTGGGGAAGGCCGCGCATGTCAATTTTGTGTTCGACAAGGATGTGCGCAACGATCCCGTTACCATCTCGTTGGAGGACAAGCCGTTCGATGAGGCTCTGTCGCTGGTCTTGAACAGCAACAGTCTATTCGCACAGAAGGCCGGCCCCACGCTGTTCATCATCAGTCCCAACACCAAACAGAAGCAGGAGCAGTATCAGGACCTCATGATCCGGACCTTCTACCTGTCATCCGCCAAAGCGAAGGATATGGTGGCGCTGTTGAAGTCCATGCTGGATGTGAAGCATATCCACGGCAATGAAGCGTTGAATACCATTGTGGTTCGTGACCAGCCGGAAAAGGTGGAACTGGCGGAGAAGATCATCCAGGCGAACGATCGGGAAGATTCAGAGGTACTCTTTGACGTGGAAGTCCTCGAAGTGAATCGAACCGTCGATCAGACCTATGGACTGTCTTATCCCAAACAAATCGGCGCATCCCTCGTGCCGCCTGGGTTTACGGGAGCGATTGCGGGGGATATCGCCCAGCAGTTCACATATCGGAACCTGGCCAGTCTGGGGCAGGACAGCTATCTGTTCAAGCTTCCCACCAATGTGCAATTGGATTTCTTCAAGCAGGTCACCGATGCCAAGACCCTGGCGGCGCCGAAAGTGCGGGTGCTCAACAACAAGAAGGCCGAGGTCAATATCGGTGACAAACAACCGATCCTGCTCTCCACCACGAACGTGTTGCCGGGGCAGGCCGCAACCGGCGCCGTTCCCACGACTTCAACCGTCACGTCGATCGAGTTTCGCGACACCGGCGTCAAGCTGACAGTGGAGCCGAACATCCACCTGGCGCATGAACTCTCCTTGAAAATGAAGATCGAGGTGATCCGCCTCGGCGATACGGTGTTGTTGCAACAATCTCCCCCGATTACGCAATTCAAGTTCGGCAACCGGTCCGCCGAGACCATGTTGAATGTGCGCGACGGCGAGACCATCGTCCTGGGAGGACTGCTGCAGGAGGAAGATCGTCGGACCAAGGTGACGATTCCCTGGATCGGTGACATCCCTTTCCTGGGTAATCTGTTGAGTTCATTCAAGACCCAACGGGTGACAACGGAAGTGATTCTGACGATCACCCCGCATATCGTGAATTCGTTGCGGCTTCCGGGTCCGCAGGGGCAGGCATTCTGGTCCGGAACGGAATCCGTCTACTCCACGTCGCCCTTGTTCGCCATGCAACCGAAGAAGATTTCGGCACGAATGTCGGCGTTGAGCGGTTCCGGCAAGCTCGCAGAAAAAAGCGCCTCAAAACAATCCAAGGGGGCAGTGGCGAGCGCCGAGCCGGTTCCTCTCGAGCTTCAGCTGGCGATCCAGCCTGCTGACGTCACGGCTCAAATGAATAAGGAAGTACGGGTGGATGTCTTGGCGACACAGGTCCGCGGGTTGGATACTGAGACCTTTATGCTGGAATTCGATCCGAAAATTCTTGAGTTTCGGGATGCCACCCTCGGGGAGGTGTTGGGGACCGAAGCCGGTAAAGCCGCAGTAACGGCGACGCCATCCCTTACCGAGGGCCTGATCGAATTGCGCCTGCATCGGTCTGCCAGCGCCACCAAAGATGAGGGGCGCCTGTTGCGATTGACGTTTCTCGCCAAATCTCCGGGCGTGTCGTCGGTGCGTCTGCAGATGGCCAAGCCTGACGATCTCGACAATCCCGAGGAAACCGGTGAAGCCGTGGGAGTGGTGAGAGTGCGGTGAAACAGTCCGGCGTCACGTTGCTCGAACTGCTCGTCACCCTGACCATTCTCACCATCCTCGCCTCGGTCGCCCTGCCGTTCACCAAGGTTTCGACCAAACGGACGAAAGAAATCGAACTGCGGCAGAACCTGAGGGTGATCCGGGCCGCGATCGATACGTTTCACCTTGAATGGTCGCGTGACGGAGATACCCTGACGGGGCCGGCATGCGTCAAAAACAAGTTGAGCTGTAAAGATGTCACCGGGCCCTATGGATACCCGAAATCCTTGGATGTATTGTTAGGGGTCAAGCTGACGGGGGAGCAGGCAACGGTGCGCGGGACGACGATCAAGCGATACTTGCGATCGATTCCCCCGGATCCCATGACCGGAGCCGCCGACTGGCGCCTGCGTTGTTATCGAGATCCTGCCAGTGTGAAGGACTGGTGCGGAGAAGATGTGTACGATGTTACGACTCATAGTCAAGAGCTGGCACTGGATGGTACGAAATACCGAGACTGGTAAGCGCCCATGGCCCTTCTCGTCACCGCATGGGTTTACGATTATCGAGCTGATGATTGTGGTGACGATCGTGGGCATTTTGGCCACGTTGGCGGTACCGTCCTACCATGCGGCGATCATCAAGGCGAAAGAAGGTGCGTTACGCCAGGATTTATTTTCGTTGCGCGATGTGATCGACCAGCACCGTGCCGATAAAGGAAAGTACCCTGAGACCATTGATGCGTTGGTGGCGGCCGGCTATCTTCGACGTGTGCCGACCGATCCGTTGACCGGTTCGACGACAACGTGGCAGGAAATGGTCGACGAAGGGGAAGGCGGCATGGTCGATGTGTTTTCCGGGTCCGAGTTGGTCGGCACGAACGGAGTTCCCTACAACCAATGGTAAGGCAATGAATACCATGATCCAACAATCGGGTCCTGTGTGGCGGACCGTCGTGGGCTTACGATTCGGGTGCTCGATAGTGGCAACGCTGAGTCTGTTATTCTGGGGAGGGTGCGCGCGGGTGACGACAAGTCCCGAATCGACCCCCACCGATCTCCAGGTCACGGCGGACTCCCTCAAGACGGCGGTGCGTGAAGCGCAGCGCACGGCGGCCGATTTGCGTATGGAGCTTGAGGAGCAGCGGAGGGAATTGGCGGAAGCCCAGGTGGCGCGGGCGCAGCTGCAGGGCATGTTGCGGGAGACCGAACGGCGATTAGCGGATGCCCGCCAAGTGATTGAATTGCAACGGGAGGAATTGGCGTCGGCCCATACCGAACGGGAACGGATGGCGCAGACGATGGCTCCGCTCCACAGCCGGGCTCAGCAGCCGCCGTTGGGGAGGCGCCTTCAGGGGAAGCGTGCTTTGTCCGGCCGGGACGGAATGGCGCCCACCCCAATGGATACGCCGGAACAGTTGATGGTGACGCCGCTTGAGGATGCAGATACGGCGGCTCCACAAGCCCCGCTGGTCGATGGTGAGGCTGCTCCGGTCTCAGCCGTTCTTCAGGCTTCGCCGGTTGTGGTGCCGGCCTCCTCCGCGGCGGAGCCGGTCAGGACGATTGTGGTACAAGGCGGGGATACGTTGTGGCGACTTGCCCGCCGTCATAACGTCAGCCTGGAAGCGCTGAAAGCGCTTAATGGTTTACCCACGAATCTGATAGTCGTTGGACGGACGCTGCGTCTGCCGGAGCCTCGACTGAAGCAGACGGCTGCGCAGCCGGTCTCGATCAAAACCCTCGTTCGATAGAGACCGGGGTAGCGCGTGATGTGTCCACCCGAATGAACTCATGGCGGTATTCGCATACAGAGCGGCTCGCGCGGACGGCACGACCTTCGAGGGACACATCGAAGGCGAGGATGAGCACTTGGTGCGAGCCAAGCTTGAAGCCGACGGCCTGTTGGTGTTTCGTCTCTCCAGGCGGGGAGCGGGATTCGGTGTGCCGGGTCTGTCGGCAGGCCGGTGGGGAAAGCTCCCCCTTCAAGATTTCCTCGTGTTCAATCAGGAGTTGTTGGCCCTGATCAGGGCGGGTCTGCCGGTCTTGCGGGTCTGGGATCTGCTCATCGATCGCACCCAACGAGCCCCGTTTCGAGAAGCGTTAAAGGCCGTCCGGCAGGATATTCGCGGCGGGGCATCGGCCTCCGAAGCCTTGGGCAAGCATTCCACCTATTTCTCGGACCTGTACCTCGCCACCATTCGTGCAGGTGAGCAGTCCGGGAATCTGGCCGAGGTGCTGCAGCGCTATATTGCCTATCTGAAGCTGATGATCGGCCTTCGCCAGAAAGTCACCAAGGCGCTCGCGTATCCGGCATTTCTCGTGGTTGTCGGCGTTGCGGTGGTGGGGTTTCTGCTGAGTTACGTGATGCCGACATTCATCTCGGTGTATGGTGAATCATCCGCCAATCTTCCGACGCCGACCCGTATGCTCATCTCGGTGATCCATATGGGTGAAGCGCAATTGATTCCGGTGGCCATCGTGGTCGTTGTGGCGGTGGTCACGGGACGGGCGTGGTATCAAACGTCAGCCGGTCGATTGTCCGTGGATCGGAATATGTTGAAATTGCCCCTGCTCGGGATGATTCTGGTTGAGCACCATACGATCCAATTGACCCGCACGTTGGCCACCGTGCTGGCCGGCGGTACTCCGCTCGTGGAAGCGCTGGAGATTGCGCGCGGAGCGGTCTCAAACCGCTTCGTGTCGAGGGGATTGGTCTCGGCGGTGAACGAAATTCGCGAAGGCAGCACCCTCGCGGCCGCGATTGAGCGGCCGCAGATCCTGCCCAAACTCGCGATTGAAATGTTGTCGGTCGGTGAAGAAACCGGTTCGCTGGAGCCGATGCTGCGAGATGTGGCCGAGTTTTATGAAGGGGACCTCGATGTTCGGCTCAGTCAGCTGACCACCTGGATTGAGCCGGTGCTCTTGCTGGTGATGGGACTCCTGGTCGGGGGGATCGTCATCATTATGTATTTGCCGATTTTTCAGATGGCCGGGACGATTCAATGATGAGACGATACGGCGGGTGTCTCTGTTCGTCGCGTCGTCATCCCTGCCGAAGTCGGAGGAACTGAACATGCTTATGCAACGTCACCTCACTCGCCCGTCGCTTGCCGACGTCCTGGTGCGCGAGGGCATTTTGCCAAGGCGAACGGTTGATCAGGTCGTCACCCGCCTCGGAGGCAGCACCGCGGCTCTCGGGCAGGCGCTGGTCGAAGAAGGCACCATTTCCGAAGCGCAACTGGCGCAGGCACTGGCGGCGCAGTACGGGTTGACCTATGACCCGCTGACCGGATTCCGCGTGGACTCCGAGTTTTATCACACGATTTCAGTGAAGTTGATGCGGCGCCATCCGTTCGTTCCGGTGAAGGACGAAGCCGGCGTGTTGACGATTGCGATTTCCGACCCGCAGAACCTCCTGGCGCTGGACGAATTGGAGATTCTGCTCAATCGTCCGCTCCACTATGTGGTGAGCTCGCGTAGTGCCATCCAATCAGCGTTGGAACGAAGCGAAGGGTCCAGTCAGGCGCTGCGCGAGTTAGAAGCGGAATACCGGTCGGTGTTGGTGAAGGAAGACGAGCGGGGAGAAGAAGTTCTGACCGTCGATCACTTCGGTGAAGACCAGAGCCCGGTCGTCAAACTCCTGGACACGATCATGTTGAGCGCCATGCAACGGCGC
>JBEIQG010000021.1:0-26725 GCA_040376625.1 Nitrospira sp.
CGCCAGACCCGATCGAGAAAGCGCGTGATGCCCTCGACGCCGCGGGTGCTCCAGGGTTTCATCGACTCCAGCGGGCCCATGAACATTTCATAGAGCCGCACCGCATCGGCCCCGAACTGGTCGATCATCTCGTCCGGGTTCACGACATTGCCGCGCGACTTCGACATCTTCTGATTGTCTTCTCCCAGCACGATCCCCTGATGCACCAATTTCTTGAACGGTTCCGGGGTACTGACCACACCGGCGTCGAACAACACCTTGTGCCAGAACCGGCTGTAGAGCAGGTGCAGCACCGCATGTTCGCTGCCGCCGATATAGAGGTCCACCGGCATCCAGTAGCGCTCCTTCGCCGGATCGACCAACTGCGTGGCATTCTTCGGATCGATGAACCGCAGGTAGTACCAGCAGGACCCCGCCCACTGCGGCATGGTGTTCGTCTCGCGTCGCGCCGGTTTGCCGGTGACAGGATCGGTCGTCTCCAGCCAGTCGCCGAGATTGGCCAAGGGGCTTTCGCCGCTGCCGGATGGCTTGAAATTTTTCGTCTCGGGCAAGGGGAGCGGCAACTGCTCTTCCGCCAACGGTCGGGGCTCGCCGTCGACCCACACGATCGGAAAGGGCTCGCCCCAATAACGCTGCCGGGCAAAGAGCCAGTCACGGAGCTTGTAGTTGATCGTCTTCTTGCCCCTGCCCTTGGTTTCGAGCCAGGCCGTCATTTTTGGAATCGCCTCGCTGGGCAACAGACCATCGATCGAGAACGACCCGTCCGGCGTGGTCGAGTTGATGACACGTCCCCGGTCCGTATCGACAAACGCTGCCTCGTCGATCTTCCCGCCTTGAATCACCTCCCGGATCGGCAGATGGTATTGCGTGGCGAAGGCCCAGTCGCGCTCGTCATGGGCCGGCACGGCCATGATGGCCCCTGTGCCGTAGCTCATGAGGACGTAGTCGGCGATCCAAATCGGCAGGCGCTCCTGGTTCACCGGATTGACGGCATACCCGCCGGTGAAGACACCGGTCTTCACCTTGTCTAGCTCCTGGCGCTGCAGATCGCTCTTGCGGGAAGCCGCATCGCGATAGTCCCTGACCTGCGTCCGCTGCGACTGAGTCGTCACCACATCGACGAGCGGATGTTCGGGCGCCAACACCATGTAGGTCGCGCCGAAGAGCGTATCGGGGCGGGTGGTGAACACGCGCAAATTGCCCGCCATGTCGGCCAAGGAGAAATCGACCTCCGCGCCGATCGACCGTCCGATCCAATTCTTCTGCATCTCCAGCGTACTGGTCGGCCATTCGACCAGATTCAGGTCCTCCAGTAATCGCTCCGCATAGGCTGTGATCTTCAACACCCACTGTCGCATCGGTTTACGAATGACATCGAACCCGCCGACTTCGCTCTTGCCGTCCACAATCTCTTCATTGGCCAGGACCGTCGCCAATGCAGGGCACCAATTGACCGGCACCTCCGCCACATAGGCCAGGCCCCGCTCGAAGAGCTTGAGGAAAATCCACTGGGTCCAACGATAGTAGTCCTGGTCGGTCGTGCTAAGCTCGCGGTCCCAATCGTAGGACAGGCCGACGCGCTTCATCTGCCGCTTGAAGGTCGCGATGTTCTGCGCGGTGGTAATGGCGGGATGCACGCCGGTTTTCACGGCATATTGCTCAGCGGGCAACCCGAATGCATCCCATCCCATGGGATGCAACACGTTGAAGCCGCGCATCCGCTTATAGCGGGATACGATGTCCGTGGCGGTATACCCTTCCAAGTGCCCGACGTGCAGACCCGACCCGGACGGGTATGGGAACATGTCGAGACAGTAAAACTTGGGCTTGGATTGGTCGTCCAACGCCCGAAACGGACGATGCGTCTCCCAATAGGTCTGCCACTTCGTTTCGAGGGCCTGATGATCGTACGTCTTGCTCATTGTAGTATCGTCATATGCAGGGCACCCGTTCTTATTCCCAGAAAGAACGGACGACTCTAGCACACGCCGCCCGGAGCGACAAGGACGAGGCGGCACAAACAGGGCCGCTCTACTGCGAAGGGAACTGCGCCCTTGATACCGGAATCGAGTCCTGTTCAAATGTCCGGACAGCAATCGCCGAAGATCGACCGCGCACGACCTCACAGACCGTTGCCAACGCCGATGTACGCCACCTACATCTTTCCGCGACTCATGGATTGGGTGCTTCGGGGCGAACGGTTTCAGACCGAACGCCGGCTCCTGCTGGCTCCGGTACATGGACTCGTACTGGAAATCGGGTTCGGAACCGGATTGAACCTGCCGCACTACCCCCCGACCGTGACCGCTCTGCACACCGTCGATCCCGCTCCGCTCTTGCCGGATCGAGTCGCCGTACGTGTGGCACAGGCATCGTTTCCCGTTCACGTCCGGCATGTCAGTGCCGAACGATTGCCCTATGACGATGCCCGCTTCGACTACGCAGTCAGCACCTTCTCCCTCTGCACCATTCCGGATCCGGGGAAGGCGCTTCGCGAAATTCGCCGGGTGCTGAAGCCGGATGGCCACTTTCTGTTCCTGGAGCACGGCCGCAGCGACGATCCCCACATCGCACGCTGGCAGGATCGACTCAACCCGCTGCAACAGATTCTGGCCTGCGGCTGCAACCTCGACCGCCGCATCGATCAACTGGTACTGGACGCCGGACTGTGGCTGGAACAGCTTGATCGTTATTGCCTTCCCGGCGTCCCGAGAATCGGCGGGGAAATGTATCGCGGCACCGCCCGCCTCAACGGACCGCCGTCCCTGCATTCCAGGCTCGAAGCCTGACCCAATCGTCACGACCCCGGCCTCAAGCCGATTTCGAGACCAGCGGAACTGCCTGCAATATGAAACAGAAAAATTGTATCCCTATCGGCAATTTTGTAGACTGCACCGTACCATGCATTCTCTTCGCATTCGTCCATACACCAGACGGGAGTGACCCGGATGTCCTCCTCGCAGTCGTCTCCCGACAGAGAGATTCCGTCGACGTCTCCATTATCCAAACCTCGAGATTCAGACCGGGACAGCAGCATCTCCTTGCAAAGGGTGACGCTCCTTTATGAAGCGATGCCGGCAGCGCTGGTGGCCGGACTCGGCTGCGCATTCGCCCTGATCGCGGTCAATTGGCATGTCGTCCCGCACGACCGGCTGCTCATCTGGATTGCATACCATCTGATTCTTTCGGCAGGCCGATACGGGCTCGCTCGATCGTTTAGGGCCAACAAGCCAGGTCTGGCCAGCATCGACCGCTGGCACCGGGCCTTTCTGGCCGGCACGACACTCGCCGGTCTCGGCTGGGGCGCTTCCGCGATCTTGCTGTTTCCAGAATCATCGCCCGCCCGCCAGGTCTTTCTGGCCTTCGTGCTCGCAGGCATTACAGCCGGCGCCGCTTCCACCCTAGCCGCTCGCTTCGACGCCTTTCTGTCGTTCTCTCTTCCGATGTTGACGCCACTCATCCTGCGACTCTTCGCCTTCGACCATGAGCAAGCTCTGCCGATGGCGATCTGTACCATGCTCTTCTCGCTGCTCATGGTCTACACGGCGTACCGGACTTCCAATACGGTTCTGGAAACCCTCCGGCTGAAATATCACAACGCCCGACTGGTGGATCAACTCGCCGGGCAACTGCAGGAAGGGGAGCAGATGGAGCTGCTCCTCACCGTCAAGACCGAACACCATCGCTTTATCATGGAGTATGCCCAGGACATCATCTATCGGACAGACCGGAGCGGCCGTTTTACGTTCATCAATCCCCCGGTCATCCTTCTCCTGGGGTATCACGAGACGGAGATGCTCGGCCATCGTGCGCTGGATTTCGTTCATCCCGATTACCGCCGCTCGACCGAACGTTTCTACCTTCGGCAATTTCTCAGAAAGACGGCCAGCACCTACTGTGAATTTCCCCTGATCACCCACACGCAACAGACCCTGTGGGTCGGACAGAATGTGCAGCTGCTGCAGCGCGACCAGGAAGTCATCGGATTTCAGGCCGTGGTACGCGATATTTCCGCCCGGAAACAGACAGAAGAAGCCTTACGCGCCAGTCAGGAACGATACCGGGCCCTCTTCGAAAGTAGCCCCGAAATGTTGTTGACCGTCGATGCCCAGGGCACCTTGCTCACGGTCAATGCCACGGCCGCAGCCGAGTTAGGCTATGAGGCCGGGGAGTTGATCGGGCAACCCGTAACACGAATCGCGCAGGCCGACGATCACGCCCGCATGCAGCAACATTTTACGGAATGCCTCAGTCGTCCAGGTGAAGTCCTCCGCTGGAATTTCCGCAAAATCCGTAAAGACGGAGCGCCGCTCTGGGTGAGAGAAGCCGCCCGGGCCGTGCGCAATCCGGACGGACAGTTCGACATCATCATCGTCTGCGAGAACGTCACCGCACAAAAAGGTATCGAGGACGCACTGACTCAGACCCGCCAACTCTTGGAGTCCATCGTCGAGCATATTCCCCATATGGTCTTTTTAAAGGACGCCCAAGAATTGCGCTTCGTCCAGCTCAATAAAGCGAGCGAAGACCTGATCGGCTTGCCGCGAGAGGCGCTGCTGGGGAAAAACGATTTCGATTTCTTTCCTCTCGAGCAGGCGGAATTCTTTACGGCCAGAGACCGCGAGGTCCTGACCGGCGGCACGATGGTGGACATCCCGGCCGAACCCATTCAGACCAGGGATCATGGCCTCCGGTGGCTCCACACCAAGAAGCTTCCCCTCTACGACCAGGCCGGCATGCCGAGCTATCTGCTGGGTATTTCGGAAGACATCACGGACCGGAAACAACGCGAAGAGGCCGAACGGCTGCGCTCGGGGAAATTAGAAATACAACAAGCCGTGCTGCATGAATTGGCGGAAAATCCGGCTATCCACAGCGGCCACCCGCAACAAGCTTTCCCGGCCATTACCGAACATGCGGTCAGCACGTTCGCCGTCGAACGGGCGGGCATCTGGTTATTCGACGAGACCCAGTCCGCATTAATTCTGCAAAACCTTTGCGAAGCCACGCCCAAAGACCAGTTGCGGGGAACGACGCTCTCGACCGGCAGATACCCCGCTTATCTGCATGCGCTCGAAACGGAACCTTACTCGCTCGCGGCCCATGACGCGCAAAACGATCCTCGCACGAGTGAATTGACTCCCTCCTACCTCGGCCCGCTCGGTATCGTGGCGATGTTGGACGCCCCGATCCGCAGACATGGTCGCGTGGTCGGCGTGTTGTGCCTCGAACACATCGGTCCGGCCAGGGTCTGGACCACGGAGGAACAGACGTTCGCCGCTTCCCTGGCCGCCATGGCGACCCTGACTCTGGAGGCGGCCGACCGCCGTCAGGCTCAAGAGGCGCTGGAGCAACATGTCCGTGAGCGCACCGGCGAGTTGCGCCGCACGACGGCCCATCTTCAGACCATTATCGAGGAATCCCCCCTGGCGATGATCGAATTGGACCAAGCGGGCCTCGTCACCACTTGGAATGCCGCCGCCACTGCCCTCTTCGGCTGGAGCAAAGACGAGGTGCTGGGCAGAGAGCTTCCCTATGTGCCTCCCGGACAGGAAGAGGTGTCGGAAGAATTGTGGACGGCGGTGATGAGCGGCGCCGTGCCGCGCAATCTGGAGCTGCGCCGCCAGAAAAAGGACGGCACCCTGGTGGATGTGAACATGTGGGGCAGCCTGCTGCTGGGCCCGACCGGCCAGCCGGTCGGTTCTATCGGATTCTTCGTCGATATCACCAAACACAAACAACTTGAGGATCAGCTTCGGCAGGCCCACAAGATGGAAGGCATCGGTCGTTTAGCCGGCGGCGTAGCCCACGACTTCAACAATCTGCTCACCGTCATCAACGGATGCGCCACACTCCTGCTGGAACAGGTGAAGGCTGAAGATCCGCTCCATCGGTCATTGAAGGAAATCCTGACTGCGGGTCAGCGGGCAGGGTCCTTGACCAGGCAGCTCCTGGCCTTCAGCCGTCGCCAAGTGCTTACCGACCAGGTCTTCGACCTCAATGAAGCGTTGTCGTCGATCAGTTCGATGATTGAGCGGTTGATCGGCGAAGACATCAGCCTGCTCAGGAATCTCGATTCCCAGCCCTGTACCATTCGCGCAGACAGGGGACAGATCGATCAGGTGGTATTGAATCTGGCCGTGAACGCCAAAGATGCTATGCCTGCCGGGGGCGTACTCACGATGGCGACGCAGGCCCTGCTCATCACGCCCGACACACCCGTGCCCCATCCTGCATTACTCCCCGGAGCTTATGTGCACCTTTCGATCCGCGACTCCGGGCAGGGCATGGACCGCACGACCCTATCCCATATTTTCGAACCCTTCTTCACCACCAAGGAAGAAGGGAAAGGAACCGGACTCGGATTGGCCACGGTCTATGGCATCGTCAAACAGAGCCACGGGTTCATCTTTGCCGACAGCACACCCGGCGGCGGGTCAACCTTTGACCTCTACTTTCCACTGGTCGAAGCGACGCCGCTCACCGCTGCGCCGCCCCCCCTCTCCCGGCCGCACCGCGGACGCGAGACCATTCTGCTCGTCGAGGATCAGCAAGCCGTCCGGATGTTACTCACCCAGGCCCTGTCCGATTACGGTTATACCCTGCTGGAAGCCTCCGGCGGGCAGGAAGCACTCCAACTGGTCGCCGCCGCCCGCACCCCTATTCATATTCTGTTGACGGACGTCGTGATGCCACAGATGACAGGACCGGCCCTGGCTGAACACCTGCGTCGCCAATGGCCCGAGCTTCGAGTCCTCTTTATGTCGGGCTATGCCGAGGGAAGTGTCTTACCGGCGTTTCTCGCGGAACCGGGCACCGGCTTCATCCAGAAGCCCTTCCTTCCCACTGAATTGGCGCACAAACTCCGGGAATTGCTCGATCCGGCCCGGTAAGACATCGGATGGAAGACGCAAGGGGACCAGGTCCGGAGGCAGCGAATCAACCTGGCAGGATCGCGTGGAAATGTTCGATGGAGGTGAACCGCGCGGAAGGCACCGCCGATGCCTGCGAGCTCGACCTCGAGCGGTGAAATATCCGGCCGATCCCGAAGTCTTCGGCCGCAGCCAGACATTGCTCATCGTCGTCGACATACAGCGCCCGCGAGGGGTCGAAGCCGACCAATTGCCGGCAGGTCGGCCAATACTCCGATCGCATCTTGAGCCATCCCACCTCGAAGGCATCCACGATACGATCGACGTGCCGATCCAGCCCCGTCTTGGCGGTTTTTACATCCACTCCTGCCCGGTGCGCGTTGGTCAGGATCGTTACGCGCTTCCCCAATCGACGCAAGGACGAGAGAAACTCCTCGGCATCGGGAAGAAACCCGATCATGTGATCGAGTTCACGATGCATTGCCACCACATCGATGCCGACCCGCTCCGACCAATAGTGTAAATCCGTCCAAGCCAATTCCCCTTCGACCGAACGGTACATGGCCATCAATCGATCCCGGGCGGCTTCGAAGGTCAGCGCATGCTTCACCGCATAGCGCCTCGGCAATTCTTCCTCAAAAAAGAAGTTATCGAAATGACGGTCGAGCAGCGTACCGTCCATGTCGAGCAATACATCGTCGATCTGACTCCAATCGACGGACTGAGGGGCGGCGCCTGAGCGTTTCAACAGCATCCTGTGAGTATACCGGAGACCGGCGCGGCAAGACGAGTCATTGTGTTCGGTGAAATCTCTATGCTACCGTCGCGCACCATGTCACGCACCAAACAAACGCGCGGTCCTGTGGCCCCGCTCTTCACCCTTGAGGGCGGCCGGTTGCCCATTATCGCCCTCATCGGGCGGCCCAATGTCGGGAAATCGACGCTGTTCAACCGCATTCTCGGCACGCGGGCGGCCATCGTGGACGATGTGCCGGGTGTGACGAGGGATCGCAACTACGCCGATTCGACCTATCGCAATCGCCGCTTCCGGCTGGTGGATACGGGAGGGCTGGACCCCACCGCCAGCGAAGGCATGTTGTCCCTGATCCGACAACAATCCCAACTCGCCATCGCCGAGGCGGATATTCTCGTCCTGGTTCTGGATGCCCGCTCAGGCCTGACGCCGGCCGATGAAGAAGTCGTACAAACCCTGCGCGGCTCCGATAAACCCGTCTACTACGTGGTCAACAAAATCGATACCCCGAAGGCCGATCCGCTGGTCGCCGATTTCTATCGCCTCGGGCAGGAGCAGCTGTATCCCTTGTCGGCCGAACATGGCATCGGCGTCGCCGAGTTGCTGGACGATCTCTTCTCGCACATGGCCGAGCCCCTCGACGAAGAAGCCACGAGCGACACGCCCCGCATCGCCATCGTCGGACGACCGAATGTCGGCAAATCCACCTTGGTCAACTCAGTCCTCGGCGAAGCGCGCGTCGTCGTGAGTAATGTGCCGGGCACGACGCGCGACCCCGTCGACTCGGTCGCGACATTCAAAGACCGGCAGTATGTGCTGACCGATACGGCCGGCATCCGTCGCCGTGGTCGTGTCGAACGGGGCATTGAAGGCTACAGCGTCGCCCGATCCCTTCGGGCGATCGGCCGATCGGATATCGCCGTACTGCTGCTGGATGCCGAAGAGGGCGTCACGGAGCAGGACACCAAAATTGCGGGCCTCGTCCTCAAGCAGGGACGCGCCTGCATTCTCATCGTCAACAAGTGGGATCTCAAGACCGATGACGTGCACGCGCGCGAGGCCTACAAACAAGACCTTGAACGTCGCTTTCCATTCCTCGCCTGGGCGCCGGTGCTGTTCATTTCGGCGCTGGAATCGGATTTCCTGCGCGGCTTCTTCGCTTTGATCGACCAGGTCTATTTCTCATTCTGCAAACGAGTCCCTACCGGTCCGCTGAATCAGTTTTTTCAGGGGCTGCTGGAAGAACACCCGTTGCCGGTCAGAAAGGGGAAGCCCGCCAAAGCGAGCAAATCCGCCTTCATGACGCAAGTTGCGACACGGCCGCCGGCATTTGCCTTGTTTGTGGGACATCCCGACAATATGACCCCGGCCTACCTCCGCTTCCTCGAAAACCAGATCCGGAAGGAATATCATTTTTCCGGCACGCCCGTTCGACTGATGATCAGAAAAAAATGAGGCAGCTTTGCCCGCGGGCGACGCATTCGACACAACTGGCGGTATTTTACCTACCGCGTTTCAGGTCGCCGCTCACAATTCATTGAACATTTCGTAGATTTCCTCCTTCCTCGCAATTCAGCGCAGTGGCTCGCATCTTGCTTTTCCATTCAATGGTCGACGGCCAGCGGCACACCGGCGCGCTGACCGGACGGTTGAACGCCAAAGCAGAGAGGAGTCTATCGCCATGTTCATCGGGCAACCGGACCTCGTCACTCCCGCCGCATCGGCCTCGTCGACCGTAGCCGGTCTCATTGTTCTTTCCATGGACGGGCGAATTCTCCACACCAACGACCGGGCTCGCGAATTCGCGCGCCATTTCACGAACGAGCCGCGCCGGCGGCAGGCCCCCGCTATCCCACCACAACGCCATCTGTTGATGGACTTGTTTCATGACGTCCTGGCCGAACTGAAGAGACACATCGCGGCTGAAGACTGGACCCAGTTTGAAATCACCCGCCTCGCCCGGTGGGGCGGCGGCACGGTGCGCCTCAGAGGATTCGGCATTCCCGACCGGGCCAGACGCCAACAGTCGCGTGTCGTCCTAACCGTCCATCACCAATCAGGCCCCGCCCCCCTGTAACAGTCAGCCTGCGCGACGCACGGACCCCGGCAGTCCTCAAACCTCGAACGGCTTTCAACTTGACTCATGCGGATCAGCATGTTATTCGCAGAGGAGACGTTGTGCGCCACGCGCCATCAGGCAGAAACCGGCCCTTTTCAGCTGCGGGAGGTTTCTCCTCCATTCTCTCGGCGTCATACCATTCCATTCAACACGATTGAAGAATCACTATGGCTTATTCAAAGAAGTTTCATCGGCGATTCCTATTTCCCTGGGTACGGTTGGGCGTCTGTCTGGCCCTGGCACAACCCGCCTGGGCGGACTCCGTCGCACCCCTCATTGAACCAGCCCCGCTCGCCGAGTCGGGCGAAACGGTCACGGAAGACAACCCTGAACCGGAAGCGTCCCCCGCACCCGTGTCCCCTTCGGTTCAGATTACCGGCGCGATCTGGCGATCGAAACCCGGCATCGTGTTTCTACAAACTCCGATCGGGCCGCTTTCTCTGAGCTCCAAATCCACCCTTCGCGACATCAAATCCTCACAAAAGATCACCCTGTGGGTGCATGGCACGACCAGTGTCATCGATGTACGAGAGAGGGGCATCGACAAGTTGGTCCACCGGTATGTCACCGGCATGCCTAACTTCACCTCGCCCGAGAAAAATGCAATAACACTCTGGACTCCGGATGGCGAACAGACGTTCGCACTCGGCGCATTTGAAGGCAAGATCGCCGGACGCCAGGATCAGCCCTTGACCATCGAAGTGGATGGGGCCGGGGCCATCAAGGGTCTGCACGATGTGCAATTCGACCTTCAGGTCAATCAGATTCCCCGCACAGCGTCGTCGTTACACCTCCTGCTGAACGGTACGGTTTCGAAACTGAAATCGAACTACGTATTCCTGAAAACTCCGCTGGGCATCGTGACCGTAAGCGGAAAGACAGGCATTCGAAACGCCAAGGTCGGGCAGGAAATGTCGGTATGGATCCAGGATCGGCATGTGGCCATCGACTTGTATCAGGATGGTCTTTCGAGTCCATCGCGCCGATTCCTCACCGGTCCGCTGGCCTACGACTCGGACACGCATGACACCCTCACCATGCAAGGTCCCGAAGGGCCGCAGTCTATTCCCCTCACGCTACGCCCGATGGCGCTCGCAACTCTCAAAGAAGGACTTCCGATCACGGTCGAACTCGACCAGCAGGGAGCGCTCGTCGATATCCGCCGGGTCAATTGACACCCCGCTGTCAGCCCTCGACATCCCGCACCCTTCTTGACAGTCCCCGGCGCCGACCGTAGACTCCCTGACGCGTATGGCATCACGGAAGAACAGTCGGCCGGAAATCCCCGACGGGCGCGGCGTCTCCCCGTCCACCTCCGCTCCATTCGATCAGCTGTACCGTGATCACGTCGACGTCATGTACCGCTTTGCCTATCGGCTGTGCGGTGAAGCCGAGGCGGCCAAAGATCTGGTCCAGGAAACGTTTCTGAATGCCTATCGTGCCTATGACCGATTCCGTGGCGAGGCACAGGTCTCGACCTGGCTGTACGCCATTGCTTCCCATGCCTGTCAACGTATGCGGCGGAAACGCAAAGGCGAGCCGGAGCGCGAGTTATCCCTGACCGAATTCGTTCCGACATCGGAAGGCGAGTTTGCGCTACAGATCCCAATGGAGGGCCTCAGCCCGCAGGAAGCGCTCGAAAATAAGGAATTACGGCAGATACTCGACCGCGCCATCGCGAAGTTGCCGCGCAAATACCGAATGGTCCTGGTGCTCCGCGACATGGAAGGATTGAGCGCCAAAGAAGTGGGCAGTATTCTGGGACTCAACGAACGGGCCATCAAATCGAGGCTTCATCGAGCCCGCCTCTTTGTCCGCAAGGAACTCAGCGGTAAAGGATTGGCAGCAGAATTTCACCAGGACAATACCACCGGACGCCGATAGTTTGGTATAGTCAAGAAGAAGCACCGCCATGGCTGATCGCGTACACACATATCCAGGCACCCGCAAGCCCACCCTTCACCAGGGTCATCGAAAACGAAATTGCCTCAAAGTGCTCGAACGGCTGTCTGCCTATCTGGACGACGAACTCTCCGGTGACGTCTGTCAGGAAATTCGCGCGCATCTCGGTGACTGCCCGAATTGCGAAGTGTTTCTCGATTCTTTGCGCCAAACCGTGCAGCTCTGCCGCAACCGTCCTTCCCCGGCTCTCTCCAAGCATGATCGTGCGAACCTCCGCCGCCAGATCTTAAAGGCTGCGGCAACAGCCTAACCGGTCGTGATTCGTCCGATGATCACGCCGACCGGGAAACAACCGGCAGAGGGTGCGAACCAGGAGGTATTGAGTGATGAGCAACCGTGCTCGCCGCAACGATATTGGCCGTTGATATCACACCGCCTCGTGCTCGCCCTGCTATTGACTTGCGGTGGAACCGGCGTCTTGCTCGCCCAGCCTTCAGACAATCTCGACCATGGCCAAGCCATCTATCGTCAGCATTGCATGGAGTGCCATGGCGCAACCGGCAGGGGCGATGGGGTCAAGGCCCCGTTTCTTTCCCCTCGACCGGGCAATCTCATTTCAGCCGCGACCTCTGTCAAAACGGACTCCGAGCTGCTCCGCACGATCGCCCAGGGGAAACCCCGCACGGCCATGCCGGCCTGGCAGGAAATACTGCCCGCCGAGGACCGGCAGGCCGTCCTTCAATACATCCGCTCCCTGGTCCGGTTTACCCGGCCTCTCACCATACCTCCAGCGGGTCCGTAAAGCGGCATCACCCCCGCAACCCCTTTCACCTGAAAAGAGTCACGTGGTACAGTGTCATTCTTTTATTGCCACCGGAGGTCGTTCGCATGATTCGCGGGAACCAGTTCCATCGACGACAGACCATTGCCATCGTGACCCTCGCGGTCTCTCTCGGACTCTGGGCCGGGACAGCCGAGTCGGCACCGGATACCGGCGGGAAGGGACATCGCCCGACCGCCTCCGCTAAGCAACCACCGGCAGTCCAGGCCGCCGTCCGATATGCCGAAGCCCTTGCGCACGGCGATCGCATCACAGCCGGACAATTGGATTTTGCCTGCCAATACCGTTTCGTCGTCGCCTCGCCGGCGAAAGTGAAACAGTTCGCGCCCGCCGGCGACGCATCCTACGATTCCTGCTGGCAAACCCTAACCGAGGCCTATGCGCCGATGCTGAAGCGGTCGGACATTGCCATGGATATCATCTGGCCAAGCACAGGCCCGCTGATGTTTTTCGGTGACGATCTCCCGAAGGCCCCGGCCTCGACCTTCGTAGCCGACGTGCTGGGCACCTCACCCCCAGGGAGCGGTCTTCACCTGACCGTCGTCGGCAGCCGCCCCATTCCGTCCGGCTCGTTCCGCCTGGGACGCACCGGGAAAGTGCTGGGCGTTCCCACGACGCTGGTCCAAATCTCCGTGCGGTATCAGGATCCCCTGACATCGCCGGTCACCTATGCCCCCGGCAACGTCAAGTGGACGAGCACGATCAAGCGTCCGAGACTTGCTTTGAAATCCGTGACGACTCAGTGGGTCGTCTTCACTGGGCTGAAGCAGCATGGATTTCCAGGCGACACCGCCGTGTTCAATTTGCCGGTCGCCTCGCAGCCGGAGGCCCCCGGAATGACGGCAGACAAGATTCCGTTTGCCACCGAATCGAGCCGTGCCCTGCCTCAGTCCCTGGCCTGGTGGGGACCAGACGATCAACCTGGTACGTTGACTGCCGCTGCCGCGCGCGCCGCCATCTTTCCCGATCTGCGCGACCGAGTGGCCCTGCTCAACCGGGTGTTACTCATCGACCCGAAGCAGCCGGATGCGCTGACGGTGCTGACCCGTCATCTCTATGCCGTATTGCTGCGTGAGGCCCGGAACAGCCATCAGGTGCCGGTGAAGGATCCGGCCCTGGGCATTGTGGTGGACGAATTTTATTGGAACATCTATGCGCAGGGCGCCCGCTTGGATCTCTCGAACGGGATGGAAATGGGCGGTCTCTCGCAGCCGACCCCGGCAGACTTTCTCTATCGTCTGATCCCGGCACTTCAAACGCTCGTTTCAGTCAGACCCGAACAACTCGACAACCGGTTTCGCCTTGGCATCGCCTACCGGTGGAACAACGACCAGCTCCCCATGGTCGAGACCTTCGAATCCCTGGTGAAGGATATTCCCGAGCACCGGAGAACGCCCAAGTCCGAGGCCCTGCTTCAACTGGCCTGGTCCCGCATCAACAAGGTGTCCTGGAACAGGATCCTTCACGATACGGAGACGCCCCGGGCCTATGCCGATGCCGAGGCCGCCCTGGCACTGGCGGAACTCCCTCTGGATAAGTTTCTGGCCGAATATGCAATGGCCTACACCATGATCTTTTTGCCGAACTACGGGGACAAGGCCAAAATGCTCCAGCATCTGACCGAAGCGAAACGCTGGTTCGATGAGGTACCCGGCAAGTCGGATGAGGTCTGGCGCTACTTCCTGCACTCGGAACTGCTCAAAGCCGTGCTGGACGCCGATCCGATGTTCCAACCGATCCTGGCCACCACCGCCGCCCCCCACGCCTGACAACACACGGAGCGGGACGGTGGAGTACTTCTGACTCCTCCGTCCCGCGCACTCGAGCCTCCGCCGCCTTGTCAACTTGCGTACGCTGTGCTAACCATGTTCGTTCATCATGTCCACGGAGGAGTCCATGCCCGTCACGGCCCGAGCCGCCAGCGTAAGTCAGTGTGCCATCATCGCGACCCTGATCGCGTCGCATTTCAGCCTGACCGGCTGTTCGATTTTCGCTGGGAGCACTCAACCACTGATGGTCAATTCAGAGCCACCCGGCGCACAAGTCCTCATCAATGGCACCGCGGCAGGAACGACGCCGTTACAGTATCAGGTTCCCCGAAGAGGAGACCTCACCGTCGCAGTGCACAAAACGGGATACCAGACTCAGTCCCGAGTGACGGGCCGGAAGCTCAGTAGCACTGGCATCGTCGATGTCATCGGGGGCGCATTTTTCCTCCTTCCGTTGCTCGGACTGATTGCGCCGGGCGCGTGGGAACAAGACCCGTCCACGATCGGCATCACGCTCGAACCTGACACCCATCAGCCGACCCCGACACCATAACTAATCGATCATCGCCGCGCCGGCATACATCCTTGAGGAGCAGACCATTATGATCGACGTCCACGGGTATGCCGCACTCAACGCCAAATCCCGGCTCACACCGTTCAGATTTTCACGCCGCGAGGTGGGCCGTCAGGATGTGTTGATCAAGATCCAGTACTGCGGGATTTGCCATTCGGATGTTCACCAGGCCCGGGACGAATGGGGCGGATCGCTCTTTCCGATGGTGCCCGGACATGAAATCGTCGGCATAGTAGAAAAGGTCGGCGCCTCGGTGAAGCAGTTCACAGTCGGCCAAACCGTAGGTGTCGGCTGCTTCGTCGATTCCTGCCGGACATGCCCGGCCTGCAAGAAAGGTCTGGAGCAATATTGCGAAGGCCATCTCGCTTTCACCTATAACGGCAAAGAACGGGACGGCGTCACACCCACCTACGGCGGATACTCCACGAAGGTCGTCGTCGATCAACGCTATATCGTACGGATCCCCAAGCGGTTGCGCCCTGAAGAAGCGGCGCCTCTCCTGTGCGCCGGCATCACCACGTACTCCCCGTTGCGGCATTGGGGGGTAGGCCGGAAACATCGGCTTGCCGTGGTCGGGCTGGGTGGCCTCGGGCACATGGCCGTCAAAATCGGCAAGGCGTTCGGTGCTCACGTCACCGTCCTGAGCCACTCCGACAAGAAACGGGCGGCTGCAAAACGACTGGGCGCGCAGGCTTTTTACTCTACCGCAAAACCGGAAACGTTGACCCAACTCACCAAACAGTTCGACTTCATCCTGGATACCGTCTCAGCGCCCCATGATCTCAACGCCTATCTGGAACTGCTGAAGACCGACGGCACCATGATTCTGGTCGGGGTTCCGGATAAGCCCGCGCAGCTCGGCGCCTGTCCCCTGATCATGCGCCGACGGCGGCTGGTCGGCTCGTTGATCGGCGCGATCAAGGAGACTCAAGAGATGCTCGACTTCTGCGGCAAACACAAGTTCGGCGCAGATGTGGAAGTCATTCCCATCCAACAGGTGAATGCCGCCTACGACCGTCTTGTGCGCGGCGACGTGCGTTATCGCTTCGTGATCGATATGAGTTCCTTGACTTAGGATCTGATCAGTCCCACCTCTCGAGACGAGTACGAGCCCGCCGACCTGACCCTCGAACGGATAAGCACCACTCCATCCGTACACTCGGCCGGGCCAGGGCAACCTGAGCCTGAATCCGCTGCACGTGCGCAGAACCTGACCATCCTGAAGCTGGAATGTCGAATGAACCGGCAGGCCGGGCGACCCTGCGGCCGCCCGGCGACGCAACCATTACTTGGCGGGAGCAACAAACGGCATGAGGGGCAATTGCCTGGCATCCTTGTCCACCTTCAACAGCGCGATGGCACCGCGAAGGGCGTCGGTCAAGGAGTGAGTGACGATCGGATACACTCCGTCATTGTTGTCCAGCACCATATCGAGAATCGCCGCGCCGGCAGGCGGAATCAGCTGCGTCTGCACGCCGCGCGTATGATTCGCGGGATTGCCGCTTTCCCACACATCATCCCAAATTTCAGCGATCGGATGGACCGCCGACACGTTGTTCGGTCCGGCATTCACGAAATAGAACCGGACCCGCTCGCCCGGCTTGGCATCCAGGAACTCGCCTCCCGCCTTGCTGTGCACGGGATCGTAACGAAACACGCCCCCGTTAAACACCACGTGTTGATACTTGCGGTCGAACATCCCATCGACATCGTCGGGATCCTTGAACAGTTCGCTCTGCACCAACACATACTCGCGATCCGCTTTCGGCAGTGCCTTGGGATCCTTGGGATCGACGATGATGGCCCCCATCATCCCCCTCGCGATATGTTGAATCATGGGAGAGGCACCGCAATGGTAGGCGAAGATACCCGGCCATTTGGCCTTGAAACGATATTGCAGCGACTCGCCGGGACGTACTTCCTTGTAGTGCTCCAGAAAGTTGGTTTCCGCCGCGTGAAAATCCATGGAATGGGGACGACCGTTGGTCTCGGGATTCGTGAGTGAAAAGACGACCTCGTCACCTTCCTGCACACGAATCACCGGACCGGGAAACTGACCGTTGAAGGTCCAGGCGTCATATGTATGGCCCTCGCCGTCCACAACAAGCTTGGTCTCCACGGCCGTCATGGACACTTCGACGACTTTCGCGAAAGCGGAGTCGACCGGTTGCATGGCCACGCCATACACCGAAGCCAACCCCAAGACCGTGCGAATCACAGATTGACGAAAGCGGGTATCACGTACTGTCATAATGCTGCGGCTCCTCCTGTTGAAAGTGAATGGGTACCGGTTCATTCAGAACCACAGGCAGGATACCGATCTTCGAATCAAACCAATATGACATTTGTCATGTTTTCAAATTACCTCCGGACACGTTGGTGTTCCTCACCGATCGGCGACCGGGCTAGCGCTTCGCAGCCAGTTCCGCAAAATAATGCACAAATGCCTTGATCCCGCCTGAGGCCTGGCCCCAGTCGAAATATTCGTTCGGCGCATGGTAGCCGTGCTCGGGCAGGCTGAGGCCCATGAACAGAATCGGAACTTTCCAGGCTTTCTGCATCGTCACCACCGCGCCGATCGAGCCACCTTCCCGAATAAAGGCCGGTTCTTTGCCGAATCCGGCCTTCACGGCGCGTTTCACCGCGTCGACGTACGGCCCGTCGAACACACCTCTGAACGGATGCAGCATCCCCTCGCGCTCGACCTTCACCTCCGGATTCAACTTGGCGACATGTCTCTTGAGCAGCGCAAAGGCCTTCTCCGGAGTCTGATTCGGCACGAGCCGCATGCTCACCTTCAGCTCCCCATGGCCTGGTACCACCGTTTTCACCCCCGGCCCATGATAGCCGCCGACGAGTCCGTGCACCTCAAATGTCGGGGCGGCCCAAATACGACGCATGACCTCAGCCGGATCCTGGGTGCGCAGGCTCTTGAATCCATAGGCCTGCTTGAACTTGCTCACTTGAAATCCAGACTGCAGGAAACTCCTGATTTCCGCCTTTGTCGGCTCGACCACATCATCGTAGAAGCCCGGAATCTTCACTTTGCCGGTCTTAGCATCCACGCAGGCATGCACGATGTCCATCAATTCGGCCAGAGGGTTTCGCGCCGCGCCGCCCGTCACGCCCGAATGGGCGTCCTTGGAGCCGGTGCGCAAGACGAGCCGCGCGCCGAGCAAACCGCGCAAGCCATAAGGCATCGCCGGCTGGTTCCTGGACAGCCAGATCGTATCCGAAATCACCACCGAGTCCGGGCGCGGGATCGCCGCACGATTCTTGACCGCTGCCGCGAAACTTGGACTGCCGTTTTCCTCTTCCAGTTCCCACAAGAATCGCACATTGATGGGCAGTCCCTGCTCGATCGCATAACGCGCGCCGAACAAGGCCGCCAACGCGGGGCCTTTGTCGTCCGTCGCCCCGCGCCCCCGGTAAATGCCGTTGTCGTTCTGAAACGCAAAGGGGGCCTGTTTCCATTCCGGCTCCTGCGCCGGCTGCACATCCATGTGATTGTAGACGGTCACCGTCGGGTAATTCGGATCGACCGTCCATCCTCCCGAGACAACCGGGTAGCCTGGGGTCTCGACGATGTGCGTCTCCGCCCCGGCGGCCCGCAGATATTGAGCGGCCAATTCCGCCATCCGACCCACATCCGGCGCATGCCGGGGATCCATGCTGATGGAGGGAATTTCGACTGCCTGCCCGAGCATGTCTTCATAGCGCGGGCGAATATCCTTAATGTACGTATCTAACTGACGCTGCAAGTCGCTCATCGCGGGCCCTCCCTGTGATCGCCGGCGATTATATCGACTCGCAGACGGAAAGCCTATGAGGGCGATGATCGAAACAAAGAATGATAGAATGCGCTCAATGAACCACGAAGGCTCCCAGACCTTGAATCGCCCCATCGCGAGACTACTCTTCGGCCTGACGGCGTTCCTGGTCCTCCAGGTCGGCCCGGTCGCCGCGCAAGAAGCCGTCAACGTGCAGGACATCCTGGCGGATCCTGCGCTGTTCCACCTTCGGCAGATCACGCTGCGAGGGACCGTGCGCAACGTCCAACCGCTCGATCCCTATGAGATCCCCGCCGGCTCGACCTGTTACGGCGGCTATCTCTTCAACCTGGAAGATGATACAGCCGCACTACCGGTGGCGGTGCCGGGGCTTTGCGGCGTCCCTATGGTTAAAGACCCGGACGTGGAAGAGGGGGCCCGCGTGACCGTGGATGCCACGGTCCAGGCTCCCAGCCATGGAGGTTATGCCTTGAGCTTCAAGGGCGGCAAAATCGCCATGGACCAAGAGGGCCTCGTACAAGCCATCGCGAACCGGATTACGCCGCTGGTGGAATAACTCATGGCACGGCCTCTCCCTGAATATTCTCCCCGTCTCGCCGCTCCGTCTGACACACGTGTCGGCTGGATCGGCACCGGCGTGATGGGGACACCCATGTGTCAACATCTCCAAGCTGCACATTATCGGCTCACCCTCTACACGAGAAATCGCAGCAAAGCTTCGCCGATTCTCGCCAAGGGTGCGACGTGGGCGGATTCACCTCGTGCCGTGACAGAGCAGACCGATGTGGTCATTACCATGGTCGGATTCCCCCGTGACGTACGCGAAGTATATTTCGGCGAGCACGGCGTACTTGCCGGCGTCCGGCCCGGCATGGTGCTGGTCGATATGACCACCACGGAACCGTCGCTTGCGCAGGAGATCGCTCTCGAGGCTCAATCGCGCGGGGTCTTTGCCGTGGACGCTCCGGTCTCCGGAGGCGATGTCGGTGCGCGCAACGCCACCCTCTCCATCATGGTCGGAGGGGCCACCAAAGCGGTCCAGGCCATGATGCCCCTGCTGGAATGCCTGGGCAAGAAAATCGTGCACCAGGGCGACGCAGGTGCAGGACAACATACCAAACTCTGCAATCAAATCGTGATCGCCGGCACCATGATCGGCGTGTGTGAGAGTCTCCTGTATGGTTACAAGGCGGGGCTGCAGTTGGATCGCATGCTGGAGTCGATCCGCGGCGGTGCGGCCGCCTGCTGGACACTCGACAATCTGGCGCCACGCATCCTAGCCCGCAATTTCGACCCGGGATTTTTCGTCGAACATTTCATCAAAGACATGGGCATTGCATTGGAAGAGGCTCGACGACGAGAGCTCACTTTGCCCGGGCTTGCCCTCGCACATCAGCTATACGAAAAGGTGCAAGCGCTCGGACATGGCCGATCCGGCACCCATGCCTTGATGCTGGCATTGGAAGACGTGTCGAGGATCGATCCGTCCAGACCTCCGACCTTAACGTAACAACGGGAGTGATATGAAAATCGTCCCTCAGTACGTCTGTCTGCTCCTTCTGTTGTCGTCCGCATTGTCCGCCTGCACCGGAGTCCGCGGGCTGAACCGGCAGCTTCTGCAGGAGTCGTTTCACGATCACCCCGAGGTGGTCACCGACGGCGATGTCGCTGCCACCACGGCCTTGCAGGCGAACCTACCGACGCCCTACCGGTTAGCCGTCTTTTTCAAACACAGGGACTTTCCCGCCCGGCCGGCCCTGCAACGGGTGGACTGGGTCAGTGTTGACGCCGAGCGCGTGCAGCGGGCGCTCGCGCCGGTACAGGAAGAAGGCATTGTTCAGCAGAGTTTCCTGCTCGCCAACTCAACGGTCCAAGGGACCACACTCCGTGACATTCGCCTGGCCGCTGCTCGCTACAACGCCGACGCCCTGCTGATCATCGATGGGGCCTCAGCAGTGGAACGGTACAACAACGGGCATGCCGCCTGGTACGCCACCGGAATCGGCGCCTACTTCGCCCACGGCACTGAAAGCCACGCGCTGTTCATCATGGAAGGAACCTTGTGGGATGTCCGGACCGGTTATCTGTACGGCACCCAATCGGCGGAAGGAGAAACAACACTGATCGGCCCGGCCTCGTCGCTTGAGGACAAGACCGCCGTGGCCGAAGCCAAGGATGTGGCCCTCGAACGGTTCGGCAGAGAACTCGCCGAAACGCTCCGGCTCTTGAGGGAAAAGCAAAAAGCGATACGGTAAGCGCCTTCCTCACATCCTCCTTCCAATTGTGACCCGGATACTTCCTGCGCGTCGCTGCGAGCCAGTTGAGGCCGAAGCCGGCGAGGGAACTTGGCCTCTCGGGCGCGCAACATGGCTGTCGGGGAAGGCCGCGATGAACGAGGGACTGGGCGCACTCTCAGTGGTACGTCGGGGTCCTGAGCAAGACGAGAACGACGCCGAAGTCATGTTCAGCGCCCCATCACGGACTGTCGAAGGTCCAGAGAATGCCCAGCAATACCAGGTGCTGATTCGGCGCCAGACTCAGCACACCGGGCTGCACTTCGCCACGTCTGAAGAATCCCCCGCCTGCACCGGTCGATTCGTCCCATCGGTGTTCCAGCCGAAGCGTCGTGTTCGTCCACTTATAAGGAATTCGATATTCGATCGTTGAGGTCAGGGCCTTGACGAATTGTTCCGAACCGGTCCAGCGGCCGTTCCGATCCCAATAGAACTCCGGTCGGACCGCGAGAGCCCAAGGACCAGTGAGTTGCCACCGCGCTACGATGTTCCCACCGGTCACGAACGCGCGCGGCTGTCCGGGCCTATCGACGACATTCTCAGTTCCGATATCGTAGGACGCCGCCAACGTCAGGCTCTCACCTTTCCATTCGATGATGTGATTCGCGTAAAAGCGCCAGAACTGCAGGGCAGTGTTGGTCTGGTCCGGCCCCCCGTAGACGGTCTGGGTCAACGTGAGTCGCGGAGTCGCCTTATAAGACCACTGCCCGCCATAACTCGGTTGGTCGTTCGGATGCGACAGGTGATAATAGCCGTTGATCACAAAGGCCGTGACCGTCAGGCTGTCGGTGACCGGATATTTCGCATTGATCCCGAACATCATATAGGGCGTATTGTCGGCAATCCATGACCGGGTATAGTTCACATTGTCCCTGGCATAGAGCGATTCATAGCCGATGAGGCTATTAAACAGGCCGGCGGTGATCGTGAGCCCCTTCCCGACCGGAGCCAAATAGGAGACATTTGCCCGATGGACATGTCGAAGCATATCTGCCCCGCCGACCTCACGCTCGCCCTGCAAGAACGCAAAGCGTTCGGAGTCGTAGCCGCCTTGCACACCGAGTTCCATTCCCCAACGTGATGATTCCTTCGCATCTTTCCGAACATAGGCCAGGGCCATATTAGGGGCAAACTCATTGTGCCGAGCCGCGGTCGCACGATTCCGCCAAAGATGATTCTCTGGAAAGTTGAGATTGACGACGTAGCCGACGTCAAGATAGGCACCGTAATGCCAGAGGTTCGTGTCGGGGGCCATAATCGGATCGGGTGCAACTTCACCAGCATGCACCGGTGCAAACCATGTACAGAAGAGAAGAACCCACCAGACGCGGCGTAGCATGCCTGAAAGGGCCATCTCCGTGGCCGGTGTGACAGCCTTGCGCGAGAGCAGGACAGGTTTCATCTGAGAGTCATCGTTGCAGCTTCTCATGTCATGGACTCTATGCGATTTCGTATCAAAACAGGATTAAAAGCGAGTAAGGAGATGTAAAAGTTCGTACAATTCGGTGGGAGCATTCATTCTGTCCGAAGTCGATATCCGACACCCAATTCCGTCACGAGGTGGCGCGGCTGACCGGGATCGGCCTCGATACTATTCCTCAGCTGACGCATATACACGCGCACATAGTGACCCTCATCCATATGAAGGGGTCCCCACACTTCCTTGAGCAACTGGCGGTGCGTCACCACTTTCCCGGCATACCCCACGAGCGTCGTCGGCAGTTAGTGCTCAATCGGCGTAAGGTGGACTTCTGCCCCTGAGACACACACTTGCTTTCGCCCGAGATCGACGGTCACATTGCCGAACGCAGACACCGGCTCGGCGGCGTCACCCACCGGGCGATTGGCGTGCCGCAGCGCCGCGCGCATGCGAGCCGGCAACTCCTCAACCTCGAAGAGTTTCATAACGTAATCGTCCGCGCCGAGATCCAACGCTTGCGCCTTGACCTGCTCCTGGTGTCGCGGAGAGCGCGATGATCGGCAATGTTGAGCAGGCCCGAATTTTCTCAATGACCCTGGTGTCATTCATATCCGGAAGGCCGAGATCGAGCAGGATGTTGTCGGGATTACGAGCGGAGACTTGCACAGGTCCGTCCGAACCTGTGGTCGCTTCGTAGAACCGATAGCCATAGTGCGGAAGTGTCGTGCGAAGAAATCGCCGAATTTCTGCTTCATCCTCGATCAACAGCACCGTTACGTCATGAGTCGTCGTGGAGGGCATGCGCGAAGATCCTAGGTCGCCGCGCGATCGCGCCCGTTCTGTTCCGGTTCGACCGTCGGTTGATTCTTCTCGATCGGAAGCGTGAAGCGAAAAATCGATCCGCCACCGGAGCGAGCTTCCACCCATATACGCCCGCCGTGAGACTCAACGATGCCGCGGCAGATCGTCAATCCCAGTCCGACACCACCCTCCCGATCGGGATGAAGCTGAAAAAATTTATCGAAGATCCGCTGCTCTTCTCCTTGAGGAATACCGGGCCCTCGATCCGCGACCTCTATCAAGATCACCCCATTCTTCACCGACGCCGTCACATCGATGGGCAAGGCCGGCGGAGAATATTTCGCGGCATTTTCCAACAGATTGATCAGCACCTGTTCGATTAACACGCCATCGATGAGTAGCAGTGGGAGATCGTCCGGAAAAGCGGTCGAGACCGGATGCGTCGCGATGCGCGACTTCACTCGCGTCAACGCCGTGCCGACCACCTCTTCCGGCGCGTGCCATTCCTTGCGTAGTTGCATGGCTCCCGCTTCCAATCTGGTCATATCGAGGAGATTCTTCAGCAACCGATCGAGTCGACCGGCTTCATCGCTAATGGACCTGATCAGTTCCTGCTGGCTCTCGGTCGATAAGGGCAGAGTCGAGCCCAGTAGTGCGCTGCTCGCCCCCACGATCGTGGCCAGCGGCGTCCGCAGATCATGAGAGGCTGAACTCAGCACGGCATTGCGCATGCGTTCCGTTTCGGTCTGGACATGAGCTTCTTGAGTTTCTTCGGCCAGTCGCGCGCGTTCCAACGCCAGCGCCATCTGATTCGCGAAAGTCTCCAGGAGATGCAGCTGTTCCGGAGCGAGCAATTCGGCAGGGTTGGAGGATCGCACCGCCAGGACACCGACCGTACCCTGAGACCCCAATAATGGGAGATACAGGGAATCCGAGCCGGACAGTGTATTCGTGCCGTGACCGGCAGATTCTTTATGGTCAAACACCCATTGGGAGATGCCGGCTTCTTTTGGATCGAGGTCAAAATCGAGCGCATCACCTCGATGGAGATGCACCCGCCCGTCCCGACCCGGCAGAAACACCGCCACCTGGCAATGGAACACGTCATGGATATGGCGGGACGCCACAGAAGCCAATTTGTTTACGCCGCGTTGAGTGATCAAGTCTCTGCTCATGGCGTAAAGCGCGGCGGTTCGTTGTTCACGAATCGAGGCCGCCTCGGCCTGCCGGCTCCTGTGGGACGCGAGTCGGGCAATCAAAAGCGCGACGATGAGCATAACCGCAAATGTCAGCAGGTACTGTACATCGGACACGGCGAATGAATAATTGGGAGGAATGAAAAAGAAATCGAAGGCAGCAACGCTCATCAGTGAGGCCAGAGCCGAGGGGCCACGGCCCCATCTGGTGGCGACGACCACCACTCCGAAGAGATAAACCATAATGAGATTGGCCTGGCCGAAGTATGGAGCCATTACCCAACTCAGTGCCGTGCAGGCCATCACTACTGCAGCCGCATACCCATAGTTCCGGCGCCCGCTGGTCGGTTGGAGCAGCCCCGCCACAAGGGGCTTGCCGGCACCTGCTTCACCGGTCATCACATAGATGTCGATGTCGCCGCTGCCGCGGACGAGGTCATCCACAACCGAACCGAACAGCCATTCCTTCCAGCGCGAGCGCAACGGTTTTCCGACGATGATTTTGGTGACATTGCGGCTCCTGGCATAGGCCAGCAATTGAGCGCTCACATCGTCGCCGGTCAACGTCGCCGTATCTGCGCCCATGCGTTCGGCCAACCGGAGAGTTTCCACGCCCTGGCTCCGCTCGAGATCCGGCAACCGCAGATGCTTGGAGGTCTGTACATAGACGGCGATCCACCTGGCATGGAGTCCCGTGGCCATCTTCCTGGCCGCGCGAACCAACATCGGCCCGCGGGATTTTAGATTCACGCAGACCAGGATGGTTTCCGCTGCCGGCCAGGTGGCGACGACCGCATGATCCCGGCGATACACTTCCATTTGTTGATTGACCCGCTCGGCCGTCCGACGCAGAGCCATCTCGCGCAACGCGATCAAGTTGCCCTTCCGAAAGAACGGTTTGATGGCAGGCTGCGCCTGGTCCGGCAGATACACCTTGCCGTCCTTGAGTCGTTGCAGCAAATCGTCCGGGGGGAGGTCCACCAATTCGAGGTCGTCAGCCTGTTCGAGAATGGAATCCGGCACGGTTTCGCTCACGCGAATACCGGTGATTTGAGCCACGACGTCATTGAGGCCTTCGATATGCTGCACGTTGACGGTGGTATAGACGTGAATACCGGCCTGCAGGAGTTCCCTCACATCCTGCCACCGCTTGGGATGCCTGGACCCAGGGGCATTCGAATGAGCCAGTTCGTCCATTAACAGGAGCTGCGGCCGGCGCGACAGGGCCGCGTCCAGATCGAAATCACGGAGCCTGGAGCCTCCATATACCACCTCCCGGGATGGAAGAGCCGGCAACCCCTGAACCAGGGCTTCCGTTTCGGCCCGGCCGTGAGTCTCAACCCACCCGATGATCACATCTATGCCGTCGCGTTGCTGCTCATGCGCCGCCTGCAACATGGCATAGGTCTTCCCAACCCCTGCAATCGCACCAAAAAAAATCTTCAGCTTACCCCGCGTCCGATCCGCTTCCTCAGCCTGCACGCGCCTGAGCAACACATCGGGATCCGGGCGTTGATTCTCCACGGCACTCCTTAGAAACGACTCCGAGAATGGATACGAGACGACACAAGATTGGACGAGTAGATTCTAAAAGACATACAGAAGGGCGTCAACGAGACTGGTCGGACGCATCCAATGCGAGGTTCAACGCCAGCACATTGACCCGGCGTTCTCCAGGCATAGAAAATCATCCACGCCGGCCTCTGCGGCGATTGCGGTCGCCGGTTTCTGGTTGTCACCGGTGATCATCATATTGATGCCCATGCGACACAACCCGGCAAACCGTTCCTTGATGCCGCCCTTGACCACATCTTTCCGATGAATCACGCCGAGCTCTGTTTTGCCTTCGGCCACGACCAGAGGAGTGCCACCGTGCATGGCGATCGTCTCGACTGCAGTTCGCACGGCCGGAGGTAACGACCCGCCGGGTTGAGTCACGTGGCCTTCGATGGCTTCCGCCGCGCCCTTCCTGATCTGCCGACCGTCGGTGTCGACGCCGCTCATTCTCGTGTGCGCCGTGAACGGCAGGAAGGTGGGGCCCCTCGCATGGATGTCGCGCCCTCTGAGTCCATAGCGCACCTTCGCCAGAACGACGATGCTGCGGCCTTCAGGCGTCTCATCCGCAAGGGAGGCCAGCCGGGCCGCATCGTCAACGCTCCCCAATCCATCTTCAAGGTAGCGCATGAAAAGTAAAAACGGTCTAAGAAGGCTCGAAGAATTGATGTCCGGAGAAGTTCGTCCAGAATAACCGCTCGCGCATACGGGACAAATGGTCGAACAATGAGGTCGGCGCAGAGCGAAGAGGGCTGGATGAATGTAGAGGGCTGACTGACTTCGGGCGCTACGAACCTGAATCCTGCCGGTCTTTACGCAGCACTTCTAGCACCGCCAG
>JBEIQG010000253.1:0-4771 GCA_040376625.1 Nitrospira sp.
TCGACGCGTGATTGCCGATTCCGGCGTCGATCCGACGAGGCCGGTGCTTGCGCAGGTGTCACGATTCGATCCGTGGAAGGATCCATTGGGAGTAGTGCGTGCCTATCGTCTAATCAAAGAAGAAGTTCCTACTGTTCAATTGGTCCTGATCGGCGCGATGGCGGGCGATGATCCGGAAGGGTGGGAGATCCTGGATCGCGTTGAAGAGCAGGCCGCGAATGACCCAGACCTCTTCGTCTTTACGAACCTCTCAGGAGTGGGTAGCATGGAGGTCAACGCCTTTCAGCGCGGCTGTGATGTGGTCATCCAAAAATCGTTGCGGGAAGGATTCGGACTCGTCGTGTCCGAAGCCCTCTGGAAGGAAAAACCGGTGGTTGCGGGAAACGCCGGAGGCATTCCGATGCAGTTTCCTGAGCCCTATCACAAGAACCTCGTCGAGAGCGTGGAAGGTTGTGCGGAGCGGGTCCTCGACCTACTCAAGCGACCGGGCGAACGGGGAGAGTTCGGTCGGGCCGGGCGCGAGCATGTGCGGAAGCACTTTCTGCTACCGCGGCTGGTGCGCGACGAACTGCGACTTATCAAGCACGTGGTGCAGACATCATGACAGACGGGCCTGACAACGTACTGGTCGCCTATTTCTCGATGGAGATCGGCTTGGATCCCAGTATGCCGACCTATGCCGGCGGTCTAGGGGTGTTGGCAGGGGATACAATTCGATCGGCCGCGGATCTGGAGATCCCCATGGTAGCGGTGACGCTCTTGCATCGGCGCGGCTATTTTCATCAACGGCTGGACGAACAGGGCTGGCAGCGTGAAGAACCTGTCGCCTGGCCGATCAACGATTTCTGCAAGCCGGTGCCGCAGCGTGTCACAGTCGACATCGAGAATCGTACGGTGCATGTCGCGGCCTGGCAGTTTCGTGTACGAGGCGAGTCGGGTGGTGAAGTATCCGTCTACCTGCTCGATACGGATCTTCCCGAGAATCAGCCATGGGATCGGACTCTAACCGACCTGCTCTACGGCGGCGACGAGTACTATCGGCTTTGTCAGGAGCTGGTGCTGGGATTCGGAGGGCACCGCCTGTTGCAGGCGCTCGGCTACAGCCACATTCGCCGGTTCCATATGAATGAAGGGCACGCGGCGTTGCTTGTGCTTGCTCTGCTGGAGGAGAAACTGGCTTCCCGCGCCCAAGAAGCGTCGATTCCCGCTGATCTCATTGATGCCGTCCGTGAGCAATGTGTGTTTACGACGCATACCCCGGTGCCGGCCGGTCACGATCAATTTCCTCCTGATCTCGCACATCGAGCGCTCGGCGACCGGCGCTGCGCCTGGCTCAAAGCCTGCGGCCACGACCAGAGTTTGAATATGACGGAACTGGCACTGCATGGCTCACGGTTCGTCAATGGTGTAGCGATGAAGCATGGAGAGGTATCCCACAACCTTTTCCCCGGCTATCCGATTCACTCGATCACCAATGGAGTCCACGCCGTCACGTGGGCCGCACCCTCGTTTCAAACGCTCTACGATCGATATCTTCCGGACTGGCGGCGCGATCAGCTCTCGCTTCGATATGCGATCAGTGTTCCTGGTGAGGAGATTTGGAAGGCCCATCAGGAGGCGAAACGGCTGTTGGTCGAACATGTGAATCACGAGACCAACGCGGGATTCGACCGGGACGTGTTGACATTGGGGTTTGCCAGGCGAGCAGCGGCATACAAACGGGGAACCTTGATCTTTCAGGACATCGAACGGCTAGCCGCGATTGTTCAACGAGTAGGTCCGCTGCAAATCATCTTTAGCGGCAAGGCCCATCCACGTGATCAGGATGGGAAGAACCTGATTCACCGGATCCATGAGCTCCGTGATGCCTTGCGGGGAAAAGTTCGAGTGGCCTATCTCACGAATTATGACATGACGCTGGCGAAGCTCCTCTGCGCCGGTGTCGATGTGTGGCTCAACACGCCGCTTCCTCCGATGGAGGCTTCAGGAACCAGTGGCATGAAGGCGGCGGTCAATGGAGTGCCGAGTCTGAGCGTGCTCGACGGCTGGTGGATCGAAGGACATGTGGAAGACGTGACCGGCTGGTCGATCGGTGATCGGATCGAATCCTGCCTCGAGCCAATGGGGGGCATGGATCACTGTCATGCCGCAGCACTGTACGACAAGCTGGAACAAAAAGTGTTGCCTTGTTTCTACAAGGAGCGTGAACATTTTATCGAAATCATGCGGCAGGCCATTGCATTGAACGGTGGGTTCTTCAATACTCAGAGAATGATGGCCCAATATCTTCACAATGCCTACAGACTGGTTGGAGAATATGTCCGTCGGGGCTGAGGGTAGATCCATTGAGATGGAACCATCATGACGGAGTCCGCCTCAGCTTCGCATAGCGGTTCAATCTTGGCGATCAATGGGGGATCGTCCACGCTCAAGTTTGCGCTCTTTCGCGTCATGGGCACTCTTGTCCGTGACCTGTCAGGCTCGATCGACCGCATCGGATCACCGGAAGGGACGCTGACGTGGACCTGTGAGGGGACCGGCACCGCTGAAAGTCAGAGGCTCAAGGTTCCTGATCATGCGGCCTGCATCGAGCCGCTGATAGCCTGCATCAATGACCGGCTTACGGATAACGCACTGGCGGCGATCGGGCACCGCGTCGTACATGGCGGCCCGCACTATCGTGCGCCCCAACGCATCACGCCGGACGTTACACAAGAACTACGACGGCTGAGTCCTTATGATCCTGAACATCTGCCGGCGGAGATCCAGTTGATCGAGGCATGTGGAAGCCGGTACCCCCATCTCCCGCAAGTCGCCTGCTTCGACACGGCATTTCACCGTGATATGCCGTACGTGGCCCGACTCCTTCCGATCCCCAGACGCTATGAAAAGCTCGGCCTCCAACGATACGGATTTCATGGGTTGTCCTATGCCTTCCTCATGAAGGAGTTGTCTAGAATCGGAAAGCCCGGTGAAGCCAACGGTCGCGTCATCCTCGCTCATCTTGGAAACGGTGCGAGTATGGCTGCGGTGAAGGACGGAAAGGCGGTTGATACGACGATGAGTTTCACCCCTACCTCGGGCCTGGTCATGAGCCGTCGGTCGGGAGATCTCGATCCAGGGCTGATCTCTTACTTGGCTCGGACAGAAGGCATGACGGTGGAGCAATTTCATCGCATGGTCAACACCGAATCGGGCCTCCTCGGCGTATCGGAGATCAGTGCCGACATGCGAGACCTCCTCAAACAAGAGCAGGATGATCCACGAGCCGCCGAGGCGATCGAGTTATTTTGTTATCAGGCCAGGAAATGGATCGGTGCGCTGGTTGCGACACTAGGTGGCTTGGACACAGTAGTCTTCACTGCAGGAATCGGGGAGAGTTCTCCGATCATTCGCGCACGCATCTGCGCCGGCTTGGAATTTCTCGGCCTCGCGCTCGATACAGTGCGCAACGACGTTAGTGAAGCGGTGATTTCCAAAGAAGGCGGCAAGGTGACCGTACGCGTCATGCATACCGATGAAGAGAGCGAGATCGCGCGGTCAGTCAGTGAATTGATCGGCGAACTGAAACGATGAACGAGGAACTCATGTCACGAACGAAGACGACAACGCGAGACGCGGAACTACTCAAGCGGGTGGATGCCTACTGGCGGGCGGCCAACTATCTGTCAGTCGGCCAGATCTATCTCTATGACAATCCGTTACTGAAAAGGCCGTTGACCCGTGCCCACATCAAGCCTCGGTTGCTCGGTCATTGGGGCACGACCCCGGGCCTGAATTTCATCTATGTGCATCTGAATCGGATCATCACACAACACGACCTCAACATGATCTACATCACGGGTCCTGGTCATGGGGGACCAGGGCTTGTTGCCAACGCGTATCTCGAGGGCACCTATAGCGAAGTCTATCCAAACATCTCACAGGACGAGCAGGGCATGAAGCGGTTGTTCAAGCAGTTCTCGTTTCCCGGCGGTATTCCCAGCCACGTCGCGCCGGAAACGCCGGGTTCTATTCATGAGGGCGGTGAATTAGGCTACTCCCTCTCGCATGCCTATGGCGCGGTGTTCGACAATCCGGATCTGATCGCAGCCTGCGTGGTCGGCGATGGGGAAGCGGAAACCGGACCGCTCGCCACGAGCTGGCATTCCAACAAGTTTCTGAACCCGGTCACCGACGGGGTCGTCCTGCCGATTCTCCATCTGAACGGCTATAAGATTGCGAGCCCAACGGTCTTGGCCCGCATCAGTCGTGACGAGTTGGATCATCTGTTCCGCGGCTACGGCTACAGTCCCTATTTCGTCGAGGGCCACGATCCGTCGAAGATGCACCGGCTCATGGCGGAGACGCTTGATGCCGTTATGCAAGATATCCAACGAATCAAAACTGTTTCGCGCAAAGAGGGCACCCCAAAACGCCCAGTCTGGCCCATGATTGTGCTCCGAACACCCAAAGGCTGGACCTGTCCTCCACAGATCGACGGCAAGCGGACTGAGGATTACTGGCGTTCGCACCAGGTCCCCATGGGCGACATGGACAAGCCGGCACATGTGAAGATTCTTGAACAGTGGATGAAGAGCTACAAGCCTCAGGAACTGTTTGACAAGTCCGGGCGATTCAAGCCCGAACTTGGCGAACTGGCGCCCAAGTCACTCGCCATCCGCAAGTCGGCCATCACCACGCTCTGGATTGCAAGGCCGCTTGGGCTCTTCTACGTGATCTTCAAGCCAGCGATCTGGTTCCTTAATGGTGCCGCCAATCAAATCCTCAA
>JBEIQG010000208.1:0-6656 GCA_040376625.1 Nitrospira sp.
AGGGAATCTTTTCCTCGCCCTTTCGCTCGACTCGAATGTCGGTTATGGGGCCGGATGCCACAGGATACTGCGGAGTCGATCCCGATTCGCTCTGGCCTGGTTGCATGCCGCCTTCACGTCGTTCGTGTTCCTGCAGCCGTTTCTCGACCGCTTCATCTACCAGCTTTTTGATGTCCTCCGGGGTCATGTTTTCCGCCAGTGCCGGCATTGCCGGTAGGCTGGCTAAGACAAGAGCCCCGAGGATTGCCCGGATCTTCATGGGTTTCCTCCATCCACGAGTAGTTTTTGTTTGGACTCGGGACTCAAAGGTCTCTGGTCTATATGGAAAACAGATGTGCGCGATTGATGCCCTGGGGTGTGCCTGGTGATGAGGCCTCCTTTCCTATATTGAATCATGCTGTGACGGTGCCCCAGCCTTCGATTGAGGTGAATGGGATGACGACGATGCGTTTACAGCGTTTGCATTTCAGCTCAAGGCCCTGTCCGCGGACTTTGGCAATGAGTTGCCCGCACTCGCAGCGCGTCTCATTGTCCTGGCAGGAAGGGCCGGCCAAATTTTTTTCTGTGATCATAGCGGGTGGTCTGTCGTATTGGTTAAATTGAGAACGATTATTAATATCCCGATCAACGGAGAAATGTCAAGTCTGGGGAGTAATTAAAAACGGGCGGCACGTATGTGCTCTGCGCGTCTCTCGCAGGTAGTCGGGCAGGATAGCGTGGGCAGGGGAAAAGCGTGTTCGCCGGTCGTTTTTGTGTCGGGCGACATTTGCATTTTATAGGCGTCCCGAAGAAGATGGAACCGGGTAAACGCCAATCAGCGCCTGGCTGCGTTAATGAAGGCACAACACTCGTGTGAGCAAGGTGCTCAGGGCGGTCTATAGCAGATAGGTCGGAGGTGGTGGGGTGGCAATAGGATATCGAGTGGGAATCATGAGCGGAATCTTCCTGCTCTTCTTCTCGTTCGGATGTGCCACGACAAGGTCTGAATCCAATCCCGTTGTGGTCAAGCGAACGCAAATGAAGATGGGTACGCTGGTAACTATCACGGCTGTGGCGCCGGATCATCAGAGGGCACAGGATGCGGCGTCGGCAGGATTCCAGGAGATTCACCGTTTGGAGGAATTGCTCAGCACCTGGATTGCGACCAGTGAACTCTCGCGCGTGAATGCTGCCGCCGGCAGGGACGTCATCCCGATCAGCCGCGACACGATGAAGGTGCTGGAGGCCTCGCGCGAAATGGCCCGGATGACGGAGGGAGGGTTTAATATTCTCGTCGGCCCGGCGGTCGAGGCCTGGAGTGTTCTCGATCAGCAGACCATTCCGTCCGATGCGGTCTTGCAGGCGGTTCGCCCGCTGACGGATTTACGTGAGTTACATCTGAATGTCGCAGAACGAACGGTCTATCTGGCCAAGGCTGGAATGCGTGCGGATGTGGGCGGGATCGGCAAAGGCTTTGCCGCAGATATGGCTGTCGCAGCCATGCAAGAGGCCGGAGCCACTGCAGGTGTCGTGGCCCTCTCGGGGGACATCAGGACCTTCGGCAGACTTCCGGGGGGTATGAAATTTCCCTTCGGCATCCGGCATCCACGGCGTGAAGAAGCTGTGCTGGCTTTTATTGATCTTCAGGATGAGGCGATTTCGACGGCCGGAGACTATGAACGGTACTTCGAGCGTGACGGGGTGCGCTATCACCACATTCTCGATCCGATCACGCTGCAACCGGCTCGTGACTGTCAGAGCGTGACCGTCGTCGCCCGTGATGGGATGACAGCGGACGGCTTGGATACCGGCATTTTCGTGATGGGGCGGGAGCGGGGGCTGGCCTTGGTTGAGCGGTTGCCGGGGGTCGGTGCGGTGATCGTAGATCGCGACGGCAAGGTTTGGATTTCTTCGTATCTCAAGGGGAGGGTCAGGATGAATGATGGTATTGAGTAATTTCATCCGAGGCGGATTTTCCGGAGAAGGCGTGGTCCCTGGTTGGCGCCGGGAGGGTATGCTTGCAGGGATAGGAGTCGTCCTGCTGGTATTGAGCGCGTGCAGCGGCAGTTCCAAGTATTTTCAGGATGCCGTAAACGAGGCGACGCAGGAGATGGTCGGGAAGCGATATGGATCACCGCATAAGACGCAGGCTGCCAAAGGCGGGGGAGAAGTCTGGACCTATTTCGAACGCGGCAGCGGGACGGCAGGCTTCAGCGGGCAAGTGCGGGGAGGCGGCTGCCGGGCCTATGTGTTGACGTTCGACAAACAGACGGTCTTGCGAGGCTGGGAACAGCAACCCTGTCAGGGGTAAACTCCTGCGGCGTTATCGTTCCAGGTAGTAGCCGAGCGGTATTTGCATTGTAACCGAGGATTTTTCGAGCGGCTGGGACAAAGGGAGCGGTGAGACCTGCCGAATGGTTGCCAGTGCCGCTTGATCGAGCACATCATGCCCGGAGCTCTTTGCAATTGTGGCTGACGAAATGTACCCGTCTTCCTGAATCACGATCCTCACGACTACCCGACCTTCCAAGCGTTGCAGCCTCGCCGTCGCGGGATATTGTTTGAGCGCTTCAATACGTTGCAGCAAGGGCCCTGCGAGCCAACCATAGTCCAGTTTTCGGGCAACCTGAGTCGTGCTGGTCAATGGGGTGAGCGCTGCCGTTTGGGCTGGAGAGGTGGCGGGCTCAGAGGGCGGTTGCGATGTCGTTTCTGACATTTCCGGGGCGAGAGGCGCGTCTGCAAGTGGAGGATTCGCTATCTGGGGCAGCGAGCGGGAATCAGGGTGGGCCTCCTCGACCGATGCTGATGTCGCGCGCAGGGAAGGCTGAAGGTCATCCTTCGTTTCCAGGGGTTCGGGAGGACTAGAGACCACAGGAGTGCGTTCAAGCAGTTGTGCGGGAGCCTGCTGAGGCGAGGAGAGGATTGGTTCAATTGTGTCATGTTCGACCGTTGCTGAGGAGCGTGAGGTAGTGGCCGGCGTGGTCGGGAGAGTTGCCTGGGATGGTGTGGGACGCAGGGCTGTCGCCGGAACGTTACGCTGAGCCGGTCGGACAATTGCGGCAACAGGTGATGGCGCACTCGGTGCGACTTGAGCAGGCGTCGCCGGAGGTTGAGAACCGACGACGGTGACATCCCATTGAAAGGATGAAGAGGGAGGTGCAAGGCCGATTTTAGCGAGGAGGAGTCCGGCCAGGAGAATGGCGCTACCGTGCAGGCAAAGCGAGATGATCCACCCGCTTGCATGGAAGCGGATGAAGGGGTCTGATATGTCGTGCTGGCGGGCCGTCACAGCCGTACCACCTCCAGACTGACGGACTGAAATCCAAGACCTCGTATTTCGTCTACCACCGAGACAAATCGTTCCAATAACGTAACTTTGTCGGCTCGTACGACCACCAGCGATTCGCGAGGGTGCGCCAACATGACTGCCTTGAGACCGTCCGGTGGGACGGGGCGGTCGTTGAGAAAAAGGTCGCCGTTCGCGGTGAGGGTAACCACGACGGGGACATCCTTGTGATCTCCGGCCTCTTTGGCCTTAGCGAGATTCACAGGTATCTGGCCGGTGCTGATGAAGGTGGCGGTGGTGAGAACGATGACGAGCAACACGAGCATCACGTCGACCAGCGGAATGACGTTGATTTGATTAACCTCGCGTTCCATGTTGCACCTTATAGATCGTCAGTAGTTCGGTGACCCGCCGGCGGAGAATATTGTTCATCACGACGCAGGGTATGGCGACGAGCAAGCCGACAGCCGTCGCCTTTAGGGCCAGGCTTAGGCCGATCATAATGGTATTCACGGCCATCGTGCCTGAGGTTCCCATGGTGTGGAAGGTCATCATAATACCGAGGACGGTCCCCAGCAATCCAATGTAAGGGGCATTTGCTGCCACCGTGCCTATGACGACCAGGCGTTTGGTCAGTGCCATTTCAAACGTTTGAATGTCCGTGAATTGGGACAGGTCCACGCGTCGGTAGTAGAGCCACCGCTCGACCGCCACCGCCACCGACCAGATGCTCAGCGCTATCAGCATCCCGATGATTCCATATTCTACCGCATTCTTCAGCAGATCCATTCGTCGATCCTCCGCCTCTCGCTGTTGGTTGTCTAAGGGGGCACCTGCGTCGCGCTCTCGGCATGGAGCCCTGGATTGAGCCCGGTTTTACGGGGGTGGGGTGTTCCCGTGTCCTGGTTCCTTCGTTCCTGACGATTGTGGCGGTTGCGGGAAGAGGACGGTATGGGTCGCCACCACTCGAAGCGCAATCGCTGTGCCGACCTGATAAATGCTCAGAGACGATTCGCTGCTGTGAACGATCTGTCCGGAGGGGAGCTCTATCGTGTACACATTTTCAGAACCCTTGAATTGTCTTGCCAGAATATGGGCTTCCGCGCCCTTGGTCGGGACGATATGAATGTCGTCGGGGCGAATCATCACGACCACGCTGCTTCCGGTCGCGAGATGCTGCGTGTTGGGGAATTCCCCGATCTCGGTTGTCACCAAATCATTGGCCACGACACCGGGAATAAAGTCCGCCTGTCCGACGAAGTCGGCCACGAAGGGAGTGGTGGGTACGTGGTAAATCGCTTCCGGCGTATCGAATTGCTCCAGCCGCCCCCGATTCAGGACTGCGACTCGGTCGGCCATAGAAAACGCTTCGTCGTGGTCATGAGTGACAAGGATGGCCGTGGTCTTGGTCTGGCGGAGCAGGGCGTGGAGATCTTGCCGCATGCGGCTTGCCATATCGGGATCGAGATTGCTGAACGGTTCGTCGAGCAGCAACAACACCGGGCGCAGGGCGAGGGCGCGGGCGAGCGCGACGCGCTGCTGTTGCCCTCCTGAGAGCTCATGCGGATACCGCTGTTCCAGTCCGCGCAAGCCGGTGAGGGTGAGGAGGTCATCGACAATGGCCTTCTGCTGCGGGCGGGCGAGGTGGCTGAGACCGAAGGCGATATTTCTCTCCACGCGCAGATGTGGAAACAGCGCGTATTCTTGAAAAACCATGCCGATGTGCCGCTCTTCAGTCGGCACCATGACGTCGCGCGATGATACGAGCCGTCCGGACAGTAAAATGTTCCCGTCGATCACCCGCTCAAACCCTGCAATCGCGCGGAGGATAGTGGTTTTCCCGCATCCGGACGGTCCCAGGAGACAGAGGATTTCACCTTGTTGAACCGTCAGTGTGATCTGTTCGACAGCGGGACGATTGGGTTCGTACGCGCAGGAGATCCCGCGTAGTTCAAGGACGGGAGATTGGTTGGCAGCGAGATCCACGGTGCCAGGCATCATTGCCGAACCCTGTGACTGTTGCTCGCCGGTGTCTGGGTTGTTCACGGGATTCAACGACCGACCTCTTGGTCACGTCCGCGCCAATCCTTGGATACCAATAGCAGCAAGGCCGGCAGGCTCAAGATCACGATCAACAATGCGGCGGGCGCCGCCAGCTGATAATACTCCTCGCTGGCTTCGAGCCATACACGAATTGCCAGTGTATCAAATCCCACCGGCCGCAGCAGCAATGTGGCTGGAAGTTCCTTCATGGTCTGGAGGAACATGAGGACCCACGCCGCAATAAAACCGTTCCGGATGAGCGGAAGGGTCACGCGCAGGAGGGTCCGGCGAGTCGTGCAGCCCAGGGTGCGTGCCACCTCTTCCACGTTAGGGGTGACTTGTTGGAGAGCCGGCTCCACCGACTGCAGGCCGACGGGGAGAAAATGCAGGATGTAAGCAACGAGCAATACGACGACGGTGCCGTACAATACCGGTACGAAGTGCGTAAACAGCACAAGAACCGCAAGGGCGGCGACAGGACCGGGCAAGGCATAGCCGGCGTAGGCAGCTTGAAGGCAGGCAAGATTGAGTCGGGAAGGCCGGCGGTTCGCGAGGTAGGCCAGCGGAAGTCCGATGATCACGGCACCACAGGCTGCCAGCGCCGACAGGAAAGTGCTGTTCCAGATGAACCCGAAAAACGTGTATCCAGGGCACCCTGCCCAATCGCTTCGATGCTCCACTGGGTCAACATGGCAGCCGGAATCCCGAATGCGGCCCCGAACACCAGAACGACGTACCCGGTGATGAGTGCCGTTTCGGTGGGGCCGGCGCGGTGCCGTGTCGCCCGTCGATAGCGGCCGGATGTTTGGTAGAAGCGACTTCGCTGGCGAAACCATCGTTCCGTGACCAGGAAGATGATTGCCATTACGACGAGGATCAGGCTGAGAATGCTGGCGGCCGTATGGTCGTAGCGGCTGGTCATCTGTTGGTAGACCGCATAGGTGAGTGTCTGGTAGCGGAGCAGGGAAACCGCCCCAAAGTCCGAGATCACATACAAGATCACCAGCGCCAGTCCTGCGGCAATGGCGGGGCGGATGAGCGGGAGCGTGACTCGCCAGAGCGTGGTCCAGTGAGAAACGCCACAAACGCGTGCCACTTCCTCAAAGGAGATATTCAGATTCAGCAGTGCTCCTCGGACCAGCAGGTACACAAACGGAAACGTATCGAGGGCCATGATCAGAGTGACGCCGACAAAGCTTTGAGGACTAAGCAGTCGCGCGTCGGGTCCCAGGAGCGTCTGCCATCCTTGTTCCACCGGGCCGCCCATTCCCAGGAGGTGGGTATACACATAGGCCAGGACATAGGTCGGCATGGAGAGGGGTAAGGCGAGTGCCCATTCCCAGACCCG
>JBEIQG010000104.1:0-12311 GCA_040376625.1 Nitrospira sp.
CAACCGGTGACGTGCATGCCGGGGAAGAGCTGGTGGACGAATGCATGGATCACCGATGACAAAAAGGCGAAGTCGTGGGGCCAGGCGGCGTTGCGCACCGGCAGGTGAATCACGCGTGGAAGTGACCTCGGGACTTGCACGATGGCAGTTCCATTAGGGCGCCCAAAGGCGTCGGTTCCCTCCAGCGTCACCAGAAAGTTGAGACTCTTGTTGAGTAGTTTGGGAAAGGGATGGGCGGGATCCAGACCCACCGGACTCAGGAGCGGGAGCAATTCGCGCGAAAAAAAACGGCGCATCCACCGGATATGCGACGGCATCCAATCGGCTCGTTTGAGAAAGCGGATACGTTGGTCGGCCAATTTCGGAATAAGAGATTGATTCAGGACGACGTATTGCTCGTGGACCAGTTGGTGCGTCAGCAGGGCAATACGGGCCAGCAGTTCTGACGGGGTTAGTCCGTCGGCGCCTCGTTGCTCGACTCCGTGGGTCACCTGTTCTTTGAGCCCCGCCACCCGGACTTCGAAGAACTCATCGAGATTGGAGCTCACGATGCAGAGGAACTTCAATCGTTCCAGCAGCGGAACCTTCTGGTCTTTCGCCAGATCGAGGACGCGCCGATTGAACTCCAACAGGCTGAGTTCCCGGTTCAGGTACCATTCCGGCCGTGAGAGGTCACTCGTGGCCGGCCGGTGAGCCGTCGTCTTCGACATCGACGCGTGGGGCTGAGTCTCTGAAGTGGTCTGCGGCGATGACATAACCAATGGGTCTGTAGTGTACTCCAACCGCAGCAGACGGCGGATCAAGAAACGGTTACATTTATGCGCGTGGCCCCCGGAATGGCTCGCGGAGCGGAATGCGTCATAGGGTGCATCCGATACGAGCGGTGGAGACTACGAAGTTGTCCAGGTACCGTTGTTGGACCCGTGTGAACGGGACGGAGGTCCAGTACTGCTCCAAGTAGATCGCATTGATGCCGTAATCGCTATAAGCGCCGATCCAATTGATTCCGGTGCGTTGCGCTTCAAGTCGATCGTCGATCCAATATTCAAAGACGCCGTCGTCGGCATCGCTGTGGTTCAGCTTCATATGGGCTTCGATGCAGAACCACTTTCCGACATTGGTCGGGCTGAACAGCGGCGTCTGCCCGCCGGCCGCGCCGAGCCATCGTAAGCGCGGAAAATCATTGTAGGTAGTGGTGCGTAACGCACCGAGTACGTCGGTTCCGGATGCAGGGTCAAGATAGAGCCGTTCAGGATCTGACCCGGGCGGGCCTCCGCTCCAGAGATGGCCGATGGCGGCCTGCGCAAACCGGTCGGTGGACAAAATGGTGGCCCTGGTCAATTTGTCGGCCCCGCCGCCGGTCCAGCCGGGCTGGAGTCGCAGATCGAACCGCCAATAGATGTCGCGGTATTTGGCGGTCCCGGCATCGACCGGTTTCATATGGGCGCTTGGGGTCTTGCCGAACGCCAGGTGAAGTGAACCGCCCTGGGGGTCGCCGGGAAGGTATTCCGCGCGCATGCCGGTGGAATTGCCGACCCCTACTCCGGCTTCGCGGACGAAGCGACCATGCCGAATGTCGTACTCGAAATAACTCTTCAGCCGGTCGATTTCAAAATCGTCACACCAGAGCCATTCCGGGTGACGGTCGTGCCGGTCGGCGCAAACGGTCCCGGGGCGCTCAGGAGCATCGGCGGCACGGCCTGCCTCGACGAAGCAGGCGGCGACGAGCATCGTCGCCGCGAGACTCCATCGAAGCAGGATCTCCATGACTAGGTCGTCACCGCACCTTCCGATGCAGAAGAGACGTGGCGGGCGTATTTGCCCATGACGCCGGACAGGTATCGGGGAGACGGATGCTTTACCTTCTTGAGACGTGCGGCCAGCTCTTTCTGCGTCACGTTGACGTCGAGGCGCCGCTTCGTGATGTCAAAGGTAATAATGTCGCCGGTCTTCACGGCCGCGATCGGACCGCCCTTGATAGCTTCAGGCGCGACATGTCCGGCCATCAGGCCGTGCGTGGCTCCGGAGAAGCGGCCGTCCGTGAGCAGAGCGACGGAATCGCCGAGCCCGGCCCCGACGATGGCAGCTGTGACCCCCAGCATCTCGCGCATGCCCGGTCCACCTGACGGCCCTTCGTATCGGATGACGACCACGTCGCCGGCTTTAATCTTTCCGGCCTGCACCGCCTTGAACGCATCTTCCTCGCGTTCGTAGACCTTAGCCGGTCCGCTGAAGTGCAGGATGGAGTGGCCGGCGACTTTCACGACACAGCCTTCCGGCGCAAGGTTACCCTTCAGGATGACCAGGCCCCCCGTCGGCTTGATCGGTTTGGACAGTGGCCGCAGAACCTGCTGGTCCGGCTTTTCGGTGGCGGCGTTGGCCTCTTCGCCGATCGTCCGTCCGGTGACGGTGATCTGGTCCGGGTGCAGGATCTTCGCATCGATCAGGCGTTTGGCCACCAGGGTGGTTCCGCCAGCGGCATACAAGTCCGCTGCCGTAAATCGGCCACCCGGTTTGAGATCGGCCAGCAAGGGCACCTTCCGGTTGATCTTGTCGAAATCGTCGATGCTGAGCCGCACACCCATTTCACGTGCCACGGCCAGCAGGTGCAACACGGCATTCGTCGATCCACCGGTCGTCGCGACGGCGGCGATGGCATTTTCAATGGAGCGGCGCGTGATGATCTGCTTGGGCCGAATGTCTTTCTTGAGCAGATCCATGACCAATTTGCCACACTCGAACGCCACATCGTCCTTGCGCGCGTCCATGGCCGGAACGCCGTTGCGTCCCATTGGCGAGATGCCGAGGAATTCGAAGGCGATGGCCATGGTATTGGCGGTGAACTGGCCGCCGCAGGCGCCCGGGCCCGGGCAGGCATGGTCTTCGAGATCCTTGAGTTCCGCGTTCGTCATCGTGCCGGCCGCATGTTTGCCGACGGCTTCGAATACGTCCTGAATCGTCACGTCGTGTCCCTGGAACTGTCCCGGCATGATGGAGCCGCCGTAAATCATGAGAGACGGCACGTTCAAGCGGCAGAGGGCCATCACCGTGCCCGGGATGGTCTTGTCGCAGCCCGACAGGGCGACGACTCCGTCGAAGAGGTGTCCGCGCGCAACGAGTTCGATGGAGTCTGCGATGACTTCCCGGCTGATGAGCGAGGCTTTCATGCCTTCCGTGCCCATCGAAATGCCGTCCGACACCGCGATGGTGTTGTATTCGATCGGGGTGCCTCCTGCCGCGCGAATACCGGCCTTCACCCGTTCCGATAACCGGCGCAGGTGAAAGTTGCAAGGCATGACTTCAATCCAAGTGTTGGCGACGCCGATCAATGGGCGTTCGAGGTCGGCGTCGGTGAAGCCGACGGCTTTCAGCATGGCGCGGGCCGGTGCGCGGCCCGGTCCGTCGAGCAGATTGTGGCTTTTGTGTCGGGGGTCGATCGTCATGGAAACTCCTTCATTACGTCATCGGAAGACTGCCGTCCAGTGCATCGCCTTGGTTCCTATGGATCGCAAACTTTCGCATAGATGGGCGCGAAGGGTCAATCCGCGGCCCTGAGATCGACCGGGGCGCAGCTTGGAGGATGACCATGGGAGTACCGGAGGACAGATGAATGGGACGGAAGGAGGACGTGCGGCAGGATCGTATTTAAATGCGCGATCCTGCCGCGGAGAGCTTAGTGCTTTTCCTTCTTGTCGTGCTTGTCTTTCTTCTCGTGCTTCTCTTGTTTGGCTTCCTTATCGATGATGGTGCCTGTGCCGGCGTCGATATGGACTTCCGTCATCTTTCCGTCGGCTCCCAGTATTTCGACTTCCCAGACCGTCTTGTCGTGCTTCTTTTCAAGCTCGGCTTCCACCGCCGTGCCGGGGACTGCATCCAGCGCGGTCTTGATGGCCTGGTCGATGGTGACCTTGGCATCCTTCACCAACTCGGCTGCGTCATGCTTCTCATCCTTGCCTTTGTGGCCCTTGTCGCTCCATGCGGGAGTGCTCATGAAACACAGTGCCGCGACCATCAGGGCGGGTACTGCAACATGTTTGATCATGTCCGACCTCCGGTTCTGTGCAGGGTGCACGGTTATTGGGGCTTTGCCTCGCCGTGCGGGTTGGATCCGTGCGGACTGCTGCCATGTGGGTTGCTGCTATGCGGATTCTTGCCGTGGGGAGCCGCCTGTCCCGCGCCCTTATGCTGCTGCATCATCTTGTCATGCTCGGCCTGCTCCTTCGTGCGTTGTTCCGGGGTCAGCAATGCGAGGGCTTCCCGTCTGGTCTTGATCGAGAGGACACGGAGTCCGATTTGGACGTCGGCACTCTGCCTGAGCTTCGCTTCGATCGCGCCGATATCCGCCTTCTCGTCGTCGTTGAGCGCCTTCACTTCCCGTTCGGCGACCTGGATGTCGGCTTCCATCTTGATCCGATTCTTATCAAGATTGAGCTGCAGGTCCTTGAGCTTGGTCACCTGCTCGGCGCTCAATCCGATGTCTTTGTCATGCTTCAGGAGGTGGCGGATGAGGTGCCCGGCTCCTCCGTGCATCATCATTTCCATCATCGCGGCGCCCATGCCATGTCGGCCCTTCTCGTAGCCGCCGCCGTGTCCGCCATATCCACCCTCGGGGTTCGCCCAGGCGGGGGAGATCGTCAGTGCGCAGGCGATGGCCGAAGCGGTGGCAAATGTGAACAGTTTCGTCGTCATTCGTTCCTCCTTCAGTTGAGAGCGATTAATGTCCGGTCAACCCGCGTAACAGCCCTTGGTCCCCGGTGAGGGCATTCACCATAAATTGAACGGCCAGCGCGGCGAGCAACAGGCCCATCAGCCGTGCGATGATCTTTTCGGCGATGGGATTGAGCCACTTCGCGCTGCGTGCGCCGATCGCTAATATACTGTAACTCGCCAACCCGATCAGTACAAGGCATGCCAATAATACGACGCGTAGCGTCCATGTGGTGGCCTGCGTCTCCAGCAAGATAACTGTCGAGATTGCGGCCGGTCCTGCCAACATAGGGACGGCAAGCGGGGTGACGGCAATGTCGTCCTTGTTGGTGCCGGCGGCGGTTTCCGCCGCCGTTTCCTGCACCGTGGACCGTTGCGCGCGGAGCATGTCCAGTGCCACGAGTAATAAGATCAGGCCACCGGCAATTTGAACCGCCGGCAGGCTAATACCTAACAATTTCAGAATGGTTTGCCCGAAAAGGGCGAATCCCGTGAGGAGGGCGACGGTGACTATGCAGGCGACGCGCGCCGTTCGGAGCCGCTGCGCCACGGAGTCCCGTGGGGTCATGGCAAGGAACGCCGGGACTACGGCGATAGGATCGACGATCACGAACAGGGAACTAAACGCGAGGAGCGCGTATTCGGCAATAGTCATAGAGGGTGTCGGCCTCAGTGCCGCGCTGTTCAGGATGAACTGCGTCTCGATGCGGCGATGATCTCGGCCCGGGGATCGCTGTGGCGGGCGCGGCTCAACTGTTCGTAAAGCGCCCGCTCTTCGTCGGAGATGGCGGCGGGCATCACGATCTTCAGCTTCAGGAAGAGATCCCCCTGTTCACCGGTCGATGTCGGGAGACCCTTACCCTTCAGCCGCAGCTTGCTGTCGGCTTTGCTGCCCGGGGGAATTTTTACCTTCACCGGTTCCGTGAGGGTCGGAGCCATTACTTCGGCACCCAATGCCGCTTCCCAGGGCCAGACGGGTAGCGTGACGTGAATGTCGAACCCCTTCTGCCGGAACACGCCGTTCGCCTGGATATGGACGCGCAGGTAGAGGTCACCCGGTTTTCCGCCATTGATGCCGGGTTGTCCCTTGCCGGCCAGGCGGACGCGGGTCTCATTCTGCACGCCGGCCGGGATGCGCACTTCGATCGTGCGTTTTTCCGCTTGGGTACCGGTGCCGCCGCACACCACACAGGGACGGCCGCGTACAACGGCACTGCCGACGCAGGCTTTGCAGACGACGCGTTCGGTGAGATCGATGCGCCGAGTGACTCCGGTCAACACGTCGCGAATGGTGAGGTGAACGTCGGTTTCCAGATCCTCTCCATCGACGGCAAACCCGGGAGAGGCGCCGCCACGGGTTCGTCCTCCGAAGAAGGTTTCGAAGATATCCCCGAAGTCGCCGCTGACCCCGCCGGCCTGGCCGCCACGTCCTGCCTGGGCGCCGGCCTGTTGGCGTGCCTGCTCATAGGCTTCCGCCTGCTCCCAGTTCGAGCCGTACTGATCGTATTTCTTGCGTTTGTCGGGGTCCGACAACACCTCGTGCGCTTCGTTCAACTCTTTGAACTTCTTTTCCATCTCCGTTTTTTTTGTGCCCGTATGGAGATCGGGATGGATTTCGCGCGCGCGGCGGCGAAAGGCCTTCTTGATGTCGTCGGCCGTCGCGTTCCGTTGCACGCCGAGAATGTCGTAATAACCGCGTTGAGATGTGGCCATCTGGGTCTGTCCGTGGAAAATAATCCGTGGCGCGCGGGAAAAGAGTGCAATTCTTTCCGGAGCTTACGAGGTCTCCCGGCGCATTGCAAGCGAACTCATGGTTTTTCTCTGCCGCCGCCGTTGTCTTTATAAAAGAGATAAGGGAGCCCGTGCCACAGTCAAGTGGGTGTGGTTGTGGGCGGATCGAAACGGCGATTGTCGATGAAGAGGTGCAACTTATCGAGAGGAAAAAAGAGTTTCATCGTTTGCCCCTGAATTCTGTCGGTGCAGCGGGCCGCACGAACCACCAGGCGAAGGTTGCCGGCCCGGCAATGGAGGAGCAACTCCGCCCCGAGATCTTCGACCAGTTCCACCGTTGCTGTTACCGGGATGGCCTCCGGGGACTCGCGAAGCGCGACGTCTTCCGGTCGGATGCCGACTGTCACGGCGGAGTATTGCTTTGCCTGGGACGGGGCTAGCCGTATGGGGAGCGGAAAGGTCAGGCCGTTGCCTTCGAAAACTGTCTCACCGCCTCGAGTCATGAGGGTGCCTTCCCAGAGATTCATCGGTGGTGTGCCGATGAAGGAGGCGACGAAGGGATCGGCCGGGGCGGTGTAGGTCTGCTGAGGATCATCCGCCTGTCGAATGCGGCCGCCCTCAAGGACGACGATGCGGTCGCCCAGCGTCATGGCCTCCACTTGATCGTGAGTCACGTAGATCATGGTGGCCTGCAGGCGCTGTTGTAACTTCTTCAACTCAATACGCATCGTGGTGCGGAGTTGGGCGTCCAAATTGGAGAGCGGCTCATCGAAGAGGAACAGCTTGGGTTTGCGCACGATGGCCCTCCCCATCGCGACCCGCTGCCGCTGCCCTCCCGACAGGTCTTTGGGTTTGCGGTTCAGGAGGGGCTGGATGTCCAAGAGCTGCGCGGCTTCGGCGATGCGCTCGTCGATCACCTTGCGCGGAGTACGTCGTATGGTGAGGGCGAAGGCGAGATTCTCGCGGACCGAGAGGTGCGGATAGAGGGCGTACTGTTGGAAGACCATGGCGATATCCCGTTCGGCTGGGGGGAGATGATCGACCGCCGTTCCGGCAATACACACCTGGCCTGAGGTCTGGCTCTCGAGTCCGGCGATGATGCGCAGCAACGTCGATTTGCCGCAGCCGGAAGGCCCGAGCAGAATCGTAAAACTCCCATCAGGAACCTGCAGCGAAATATCGCGTAGCACGGACTGGTCCCGAAACGATTTTGAGATGCCGCGGAGTTCTAGTTCAGCCATGATGATGTCCTTCGAAGACCATGTTACTCACGGTCTGTAACGCAAGTGCGATGTCACCTGTTCGAATATCTACCCGGTCGTCTGTAAGGCGTGCCAGACGCAGGCTAGTCTGAATGGCTGTCCAGCAAGGCCGCAGGGAAGCACGGCGACTGAAGCGTACCCTCTGGATACGTTGCAGGGAGACGTGCAACCGAGAACGCCGCTGGCGGGCATTCAGGCTAGCCTGCTAGCCTTTGACGGCGCCGGCAGAAAGCCCGCTCACAATCCATCGTTGGCACAGGAGCACCACCACAATCAATGGGAGCGTCGCTACCACCGAAGCCGCAGCCAGTTCACCCCAGGGCATGGTGAATTCTCCCTGAAAGAGCGCAATGCCGACAGGTAATGTCTGTTGCTCCGGTTGGGTCAGGATCAAGAGGGCAAAGAAAAACTCGTTCCAGGCATAGATCAGGATCAGAATCGCGGCGGTAAAGATCCCCGGGGTGGCCAACGGAAGGGTGATTCGGAACAGAGTCGCCCAGGGACCGCAGCCATCCACGCGCGCGGCGTCTTCCAACTCGGGCGGCAATTCCTTGAAGAAGCTGGCCAGAATCCAGATGGCCAACGGCAGTGTGAGGGCCACATAGGGAAGCACGACACCCCAGCGGTGGTTGAGCCCGCCGACCGTGTCGAGCAGCCGCCAGACCGGCCCGGCGATGGCCATTTGCGGGAACATCGATACGCAAAGGAGCAGGGCCAGAATGCCTTGTTTGCCCGGAATGGTCAGGCGGGCTAATGCATAAGCGGCAGGGATGGCGAACAGGAGGGCCAGTAACGTGGTGGATCCGGCGACCACGGCGCTGTTCAACACATAATCAAAGAGGTGATGGTCGAAGAGTGCGGAGCGATAAAATCCCAGGCTTCCCGAGGGCCACCAGTCAGGCGGTGCGGCTTCGATCTCAGCTTGCGACTTGAACGACGTGAGGACGAACCAGAGGAATGGGAGCAGACTGAGTCCCACCGTAGCGAGGATGCCGACTGCGAGAAGAATCCGGCGATTCATGTTCGTCTGCGCTCCAGGAGGCTCGACCCGATGGCACGGAGGTACGTCAACGACAGCGCCAGGATCATTAGGAAGACGGCCACGGAGATGGCGGAGCCATACCCGATGCGGCCTTCCGTGAACAGGGTTTGGTAACCATAAAACTGGAGTACCTGTGTGGCGTCGCCCGGTCCGCCTTGGGTCATCACGAACACCAGGTCGAAGACGCGAAACGCATCCATGGTGCGAAAGAGCAATGCAAGCAGCAGCGCCGGTTTCAGTAATGGAAGGGTGATGTGCCGGAACCGCTGCCAGAGGCTGGCTCCATCTACACGGGCGGCGTCATAGAGATCGCCGGGAATGACCTGGAGGCCGGCCAGAATCAGAAGGGCGGCGAAGGAAGATGTCTTCCACACGTCGGCCAGCACCACGATGGCGAAGGCCGCACTTGGATAAGCCAACCAGGGAATATAGTCCGTAACCCGTTCGCCGAACAGCAGCAGATTGGCGAGACCGTACTGGTCGTTGAAGATGTAGCGCCACAGTTGCGACGCGACTGCCGTAGGAATGGCCCAGGGAATCAAGATCGCTGCGCGTACCAGCCCGCGTCCCTGAAACCGCTCGTGAATCACCAGCGCAATGATCAGCCCGCAGGCCAATTCCAATACCGTCGAGAGGACGACGAAGGCGAGGGTGACGACCAGCGCCTGCTGAGCCACCGGATCGAGGATCAGCGTCAGATAATTGTCCAGACCGACGAAGGGACTACCAAGTTGCGGGACGCCGATGAAAATATGGTGCAGGCTGAGCCAGAGCGAATCGAGAACCGGGTAGAGGGCAAAAACCATGGTCACCAGCAGCGCCGGGGCCACCATGCTCCACGCGGCAAGGCTCTCGCGGCGTTGCAGGATGGAGGCGGCCCGGCTCATGGTGTCACCCTCGTGAGGGCGAGCAACCGGTCGATGTGCGCGTCCGTGATCGCCGCTTCCTGCGCGAGGTCGAGTCCATCGATGGCGAGAGCGCGGCTGAAATACCGCTGCAGGAGATGTGAGACGGCGGGGTAGACGGGTGAGCGAGGCCGGGCCGTTGCGGACCGGAGGACGGCGAAGTGGTTGCGTAGTTGCGGCGCTGCCACCAGTAAGTCCGGATCCGAGAACAATATTCGACGGGACGGAGCGATCCCGGCCTCCTGCGCGAACTTCTTTTGCATCGCCTCGCTGGAGAGAAATTCGATGAGTGCCCAGGCCTCGCCTGAATGCTGCGAATAAGCGCTGATGCCGTAGAGCCAGCCGCCGAGGGCGGCGGCCGTGCGCCCCGGCGTGAATCCTGGAAGGGGCATCACGGCGACCTGTCCAGCGACGGTCGACCGACTCCGGTTGTTGGCTAGTTCCCATGCATAGGGCCAGTTCCGGTGAAAGACCGCATGTCCTTGCAGAAAGACGGAGAGGGACTCGGGTTCTTGATAGGTCAATGCCGCGCGTGAGGCAAGCCGGCCGATTACCCGGTCATGAACGAACTGCACGGCGGCCAGCGCTTCGGGTTTGGCCAGAGTGGAATATCTTCCATCCGCGGTCAGCAGGCTTCCGCCGTGGCCGTCGATGAACTCCAGCATGTTACAGACGAGGCCTTCGTACTGTTTGAATTGCGCCGTATAGCCGCGCAGGGTCGGGTTAGCCGAGCCTTCCCCGGCGACAATCGTCTCGGCCTGTCTGGAGAGCTCGTCCCAGGTCGTCGGCGGAGCGAAGCCGTATTTGGTCAGTAAATCCGAGCGATAGTAAAGCAGGCCTGCATCGATGCGGCTTGGGACGCCGTAAAGATGGTCCGAATACTGTGTGACCTCGATGGTGGCCGGCAGAAACTCCTCACGCATGGCCGCAGTAAACTGTTGGTCAAGCGGACGAGCCCAACCGGCTTCGGCAAACTCCGGCACCCAGATCACATCCATGAAAAAGACATCGACCGTGGCATCGCGATTCTTCAGCTTCTGCGTCAGGAGATCGTGGTAGGCGGTAGAGCTGTGCGGCGCGAGTTCCCGCACGACCGAGATGTGGGGATGGGATGTGGTGAACTCTGCGAGCGCCTCGTCCCACACGCGCGGGTGATCGGGCTTCCAGGAGACGAATCGAAGCGTGATGGGAGGCGGCTGTTCCGGTCCTGCATCCATCCGGATAGCGGCCTGGCCAAGCCCCATGCCTGCCAGAAGGAAAATAAGCAGCCAGATCCAGCGGGGCACCGCTACGCAAGAAGGCTCTGCCGAGCGCGGGATGCGCTGACGTGAGGAAATCCATCGCATCACTCTCTCAGGTTATACACAGTCGGGAGGATTGATGCAAAACCGCCATGCGGCCCGGGTGTAATAAGTGCGATGCAGAGGTTTCGTACAATTTCTCTCTCTAGGGTGCCAGACCTTCCGTCTCCAGGGATGGGTGCATTCTGGATGGAGGACTCACGAATCCATTGAAAGAATCTTACGTCTCGCCATTCCTGGCCCTTCGGGCCCGATTCGTTGTCGGAGGCCCGGTTCTGCTGTTGGTGACCCTGACAGCACTTCCGGCAGCCTGGGCGATCCAGGTCGGTCCTGCGAGTCTCACCTTTCAAGCCGTCAAAGGCGGAGTCGATCCCGCCAGTCAGGTTGTGATGTTTTCCAAGCTAACCTTCGGGAAAGTGACCTCGAAGATCAGGGACAACGCGGGTTGGGTAAGTATTTCTATCTCGTCCGGCACGATGACGACATCCGCGAAGGTGATGGTCGCTGTAAGTGCCAGCGGTCTGGCAGCCGGAGGCTACAGGGGGCGGTAACCATTACCCTAAAAGCAAGGGGGGAGTGTATCCATCCCTACCACACTCACGATCACATCATCTCCGTCATCCAGCACTAGTACGACCGGGACGTCGGCGGCGTTGGCGTGGACGGCGAACGCAGATAGTGATCTTGCTGGATCCAATCTCTATGCGGGGACGTCTTCCGGGAATGATGGCCCACCGGTAAATGTCGGAGATGTCACGTCGTATCCCATTGGCAATCTGACACGCGGAACGACCTACTACTTTGCCGTCACGGCGTACGATGTGAACGGGAATGAGAGTCTCCATTCGAGCGAAGTGAGCAAGAGCATCTCTTGACGGCAGCATCAGCCGGACTATGACCAGTCGGTCAAGCTGGCCTAACGCGTGGTCGCGGTCTTGGCTTTTGCCATCATCTTGCAGTAGGAACAGGTATCGGCGGTGGTGGGCTGTCCACAGGATTGGCAGGGGTGGAGCGTACGTTGATCCTTCTCGGCCATGGATTCCTTGGGCACGTCCGGCTTGTCCTGCTTCTCAAGAAACCCCCAATAAAAACGTTGTTTCGTGCCGGGTGATTCCGTTTCCAGCCGGTTGAGGACCTCTTTGTAGAGGATCATCTTGGATCCCTTGGCCATAGGGCACTCTTCTACGATGTAGTCGATGCGATTGACGACTGCATAAGCGGCGATTTCCCGTTCCGACAATCGACAGAGCGGTTTCACTTTTTTGGCGAAGCCTTCGACGGAAGCGGGGAGGGTCGGTCCCTGTTTCTCCAGATATTCATCCTGCCAGTGCAACACGTTGCCTAAGAGGCGCGCGGCTTCGTC
>JBEIQG010000010.1:0-35136 GCA_040376625.1 Nitrospira sp.
AACCTGGATCCCCTGTTCTCGAAACGACCTGGTAGCCGTGCGAGAAGTCCGGTTACTGTCCCGATGAAAGGACTTTATTATGCTGGTGTTTCTTATTCATGTGCGTGATCCCCAGTTTTATGCCCTTCCGGCAAAGACTCGAGCCAAGAACGGGCGTATCCGGGTCATGGGGTTTCCGCCTATCGGCATTATGTCGTTGTCATCGGTGGTGAAGCGGGCGGGACATGAATGTGTGCTGTTCGATCAGGCGCATCCGGAGACTCCAAACGAGTTCATTATCGAAGAGATCAAACGGCGGAAGCCGGCCCTAGTTGGTCTTAGCTTCCTCAGTACCACCAGCTATCCCTATGCAAAAATTCTTGCTCGTCAGATTCGATCGGCCGATAGCACCGTCAAGCTGGCCTTCGGGGGCGTATTTGCCAGTCTCAATGCTGGTCTGGTGAAGCTCCAGTGTCCAGAAGTCGACTTTGTGTGTCGAGGAGACGGGGAGCAGTTGTTACTTGATTTGCTCGATCGCCTTGATGATCCGCAAGAAGTGGGCGGTGTAACCTGGGCAAAAGACGGTAAGGTGATCAATAACCCAAACAGGACGATGGAGCGTCATCTGGACCAGTGGCCATTTCCCGATCGGGAAAGCCTGGAACTAGACTTTGTCGAGTCGATGCCGTTGGATGTGCCGGCCGTGCTTTCGATGGAGCGATTTACGACCATGCAGACTTCGCGGGGCTGTCCGTGGCCCTGCGTATTCTGCGACATCCCGATTTTCAATGAAGGGAAGTGGCGGGCGCGCAGCGCGCAACACGTCGTTGATGAGCTGAAGTATCTTGAGGCGAACGGGTACGGATCTGTCTATTTCGTCGATGATCACTTTTTACTGCAGCCGAAGCGAATCGATGCAATTTGTAGAGGGATCATCGATGCCAAACTGACCATCCAATGGGGGATCGAAGGCCGGGTTGATTCGGTGGCCCAGCATCTCTTCCCTGCCATGGCTCAGGCGCATTGCCGGACGGTGATGTTCGGCATCGAAAGCGGCAGCCAGAAAATTCTGGATCGCCTCCAGAAGGAGCAGACGCTGGCCGAGGTGGAGACCGCGGTTAGAAACGCCAAGAAGGCCGGAATCGAAATCGTTCACGGGTTCTTTACGGTGGGCAATCCCGACGAAACCGTGGAGGACATGCAGAAGACCTTTGATTTCGCATCGAAATTACCGTTGGACACCTTTGGATTCAACCGGCTGTGCGTTTATCGGGGTACGCCTCTGTGGCAGGAATATATCAAGCGTGGATTGGTGAGCGATGCCAAGGATTGGTACAAATACTTTAAGTGTTCAGAGATTGATCCGACCTGTTTGCCGGGGGCGGTCATTAATTCAGTTCGTCAAGAAGGACTGAAGAAGCTGTTTATCTATAAGCTCACCCGGTACCCAATTCAGACCTTCAAATTGCTGCGCCGATTCCTGCGTTTCATGCCGTTCCGTGATGTGGCCTATCTCATTATCAAGCCGTTCTTGGGCCAGAAGAAAGGGGCGACTAAGGCTGAAGTATTGTCGCGGGCGGTGGAGCATGCGGAGATGAAAGACGCCGCAGCACAATTGACTCAGCTGAGCGATGAATTGCTGCATAGTGTGCTGGAAGAGTCGAGAGCCGAGCGGCAGCGGATCCAGCAGGAGGCCGAAGGATCCCGCGAACTTCCCATGGTCAACTCACGTTAGTCCGCGCAAGGTTCGTCAGGTTCTGCCAGTTGTCTCTGTGCATTGGCAAGTGAGCCTGGGCAGACTTAGATTTAGCCGCTCCGCATCTATTCGGCCGGAGTTGGACCTGCGCCTACTGTGCTTCGATTGTTGCTCCCTCTGTACTCGGGTTCTACAGCGACTATTCCTAATAGTCCCGATTAAGTCTAAGAGCTGTGGCCTGCTGCTTCAGGACAATGGCCTTTCAATAGTTGTCAGATATAGCAGCGCGAAGTTATAGAGCGCGAGGGGAAGAAGTGCTCGGAGAGTCCCGAGTGACGTGATGAGTTTGCGCAACCGCTCACAATTGCGCAATGGATGGGCCGGAGCCACCACGAACGCAGCTCCGGCTTTCTCCAGTAGAACTAGGTTCCCATTTCCCAGGATGCCAGGTACTTTATCTGCTCTTTGGTGAGCTTATCAATCGATACGCCCATGCCCGCGAGCTTAAGTCTCGAAATCTCTTTATCGATGTCGGCGGGAACAGGATAGACCTTCTTCTCCAATTTTTTGTAGTTCTTCACGATATATTCGGCCCCCAAGGCCTGATTGGCGAAGCTCATGTCCATGACGCTGGAGGGATGGCCTTCAGCGGTGGCTAGATTCACAAGACGACCTTCGCCCAAGAGGCTCACGCGACGGCCGTTTTTCAAGGTGTATTGGTCCACACCCGAGCGCACGGCGAGTTTCTTCTTGCTGAGTTTTTCCAATGCAGGAATATCCAGCTCGACATTGAAATGCCCTGAGTTGCAGACGATCGCTCCATCTTTCATGGCAGCAAAGTGCTCGCCGCGAATAACCTTCAAATTGCCCGTAACGGTCACGAAGAAGTCTCCTAGCGGGGCGGCTTCGTCCATCGGCATGACTCGGAATCCGTCCATCACGGCTTCGAGGCCCTTCAGTGGATCGATTTCAGTCACGATGACATTGGCGCCCATGCCGCGTGCGCGCGTGGCAATGCCACGGCCACACCAGCCATAGCCGGCGACGACAAGCGTAGAGCCGCATACAAGCCTGTTGGTGGCGCGAACGATACCGTCCATGGTGCTTTGCCCTGTGCCATAGCGGTTATCGAACATGTGTTTTGTGTCTGCATCATTCACTGAGATGACGGGGAATTTCAGTACTTTCTTTTCGGCCATGCTGCGAAGGCGAATGACGCCGGTGGTGGTCTCCTCTGTTCCACCGATGACATTGCGGAGTAAGTCTTTTCGCTTCGAGTGCAGATGGGAGACCACATCGGCGCCGTCGTCCATCGACAAGTGTGGCTTGTGGGCGATGGCCGATTCAATATGCCGGTAGTAGGTCTTATTGTCTTCCCCCTTGACAGCAAAGGTCGGGATTCCTTCGTGCTTAACCAGGGCGGCGGCCACATCGTCTTGAGTGCTCAAAGGGTTGGAGGCGCAGAGGCGAACCTCTGCTCCGCCGGCTTTGAGCGTCTTCATCAAGTTGGCCGTTTCTGTGGTCACATGCAGGCATGCGGTGGCGCGGATGCCCTCGAACGGCTGTTCCCGTTCAAAACGTTTGCGAATGAGCCGGAGTACCGGCATCGTAGCTTCCGCCCATTCGATTTTTAATTTTCCCTGATCAGCTAATCCCAAGTCTTTCACGTCGTAGTCCACTGTTCGTCCTCCTGTGTTGTGACTGATAATCGAGTCTTGCGTGAATGCAGAAAAAAGGGGGCGGGCTTGCGACCCGCCCCCTTGGCTGGTGCGACGCGCTGTAGGCGTTTAGAGGCCCGCGTCCTTGCGCAGTGTTTTGGCCTTGTCGGTTTTTTCCCAGGTAAACTCCGGTTCGTTGCGACCGAAGTGCCCGTAGGCCGCCGTCTTCCTGAAGATGGGGCGGCGCAGCTTGAGGTGGTCAATGATCCCGCGCGGAGTTAATGGGAAATGCTTTCGAACCAACTTGTCCAGGCTTTCGGGTGCCACCTTCTCGGTGTCCTTGGTGTCGACCAAGACGGAGACGGGATCGGCTACTCCGATGGCGTAGGCCAGCTGGACTTCGCATTTCGAAGCCAGGCCCGCGGCCACGATGTTTTTTGCAATATAGCGGGCCATATAGGAGGCCGAGCGATCAACCTTTGACGGGTCTTTTCCCGAGAAAGCCCCTCCGCCATGGCTGCCATGCCCGCCGTAGGTATCGACGATGATCTTGCGGCCAGTGAGGCCGGTGTCACCCATAGGCCCACCGACCACGAACCGGCCGGTTGGGTTGATATGGTGTTTCACGCTCGTCGGATCGTACAGCCCCTTCGGCATGGAGGGCCGGATCACGTGCTCCATCAAATCTTTCTCGATTTGCTTATTCGTTACATCGGGGCTGTGCTGTGTGGAGACGACGATGGTATCGATTCGGCAAGGTTTGCCGTCCTTATACTCAACGGTTACCTGGGATTTGCCATCAGGACGCACCCATTTGAGGATCTTTTTCTTGCGCACTTCCGCCAGACGTCTGGTCAATCGATGGGCCAGCACGATCGGCATCGGCATGAGCTCGGTCGTTTCATTGGTGGCATACCCAAACATGAGGCCCTGGTCGCCGGCTCCGCCGGAGTCAACTCCCATGGCGATATCGCCTGACTGTTGGTGAATTGATGTCAGAACCGAGCAGGTGTTGGAATCGAATCCCCAAGAGGCGTCCGTATAGCCGACGTCCTTGATCACGTCGCGAATGATATCAGGAATCTCCACATAGGCCTTGGTCGAGATTTCTCCCGCGACGAATGCAATGCCGGTCGTGAGAATGGTTTCGCAGGCGACGCGCGAAAGCTTGTCTTGAGCGATGATGGCGTCTAGAATTCCGTCCGAGATCTGATCGGCGATCTTATCCGGGTGCCCTTCGGTGACAGACTCGGACGTGAACAGGTAGTTATGTCTCATTGTTCCCCCTGGAATTGAAGTGGTACGAGGATGCGGCGATTGAAGTCAGGTGGCACGGCGACTGATCGTGGAAGATGCTACGCCTAAGATGATCGGGCAACTCCGCAAAAAACTAAGGCAATAGTAGCTGACCGGTCTGTTTTTGTCTACCGTTCTGATGGAATTGTTTGAATCTCATGCCGGACAAGCGTCTTGCTTGACAGCCCTTAAAGACGACTTGTAAGATAGCTTACTTTTCGCGCATTTGGAACATTTTTCATCATAAACGCTCCGCCCCGGCACTTCCAACCTCGTGGTACCGACCTGCATTGGCGCAGGATTCCACACGCAGCTCGTCATTGGGTATGATGATGGGATTTGTATGACAGCCAGGTCGAAGCAGCTAGGTATGTTGATTCATGAACGATAAACCTGATGTAGCATCCGATGCGAGCGCATCTGCTCCACGCACTTCCGGCCTTGGTTGGGAGGAGTTTTCGCGTGAGGTCGTGGATTTTTTTGCTTCCATCAAGCTGGCGATGTTTCTGTTTATTGTGCTCGCCATGACTGCGACGATCGGCACGGTCATTCAGCAAGGGGAGCGAGCGGAAACCTATGTGCAGGAGTATGGAGAAGAAGCCTATCGCTGGTTCCTACGACTGGGTTTCACCGATGTCTATCACACCTGGTGGTTCACCAGTCTGCTAGGACTCCTGTGCGTCAACTCTCTCACCTGTTTCCACAAGCGGTTTCCCAGTGTATGGCGGTCCATGCGTCAGGATAAGGTCGGTGTGTCGCTGGCGTTTATCCAGGGTATGAAGCAGCAGACCACCCTTTCACTCAATCAATCGAGAGACGCTGTGGCCGAGCGACTTGTAAAACTCTTCGCTGAAAAGGGGTATCGGGTGCTTGCGAAGAGCGATCCAGGCGAGGTCACAATCTACGCGACTAAGGGAATCATGGGCCGGGTTGGCGCGCATGTGGCCCACCTCAGTGCTACGGTCATCGTGCTCGGAGGGTTACTGGGGAGCTATTATGGATTTCAGGAGTTCGGGGTCTGTCTCGAAGGGCAGACCTATCACATCCCGCGTGGCAACTTTGATCTTCGTGTCGATAAGTTCTGGATCGATTACCATGAGAACGGATCGGTAAAATCTTACAACAGCACCTTGACCGTGATCGATCAGGGCGCTCCCACCGCAACTAAGACGATTACGGTGAACGATCCCTTGGTCTACAAAGGGATCTGGTTTTATCAATCCAGCTATGGGGATGCGTGGGATCAAATCGAGGCGGCGCGAATCAACATTAAGGAGAAGGGTAGCGATAAGATTGTCGCCACGGTCGATCTAGAATGGAATAAGGAAAAAACCGTCGATGGCCTTCCCTTGAAGATGAAGATGACGGATTTTGTGGCCGACTTTGCGTTCAATTCGACCGAAAAGAAGGTATTTTCAAAAACCGCGGAGCATGCCAATCCCGCGATTCGACTGGCGGTCGATGAGCGAAGTACTGTGCAGTCCACTCCCTGGGTGTTCTATCATTATCCGGACCTCTTTGAGATCAAGGACTCCGCATACCAGTTCGAATTCATTGGATATCAGCCGAAGAAGTTCACCGGGCTGCAGATTGCCAGAAATCCGGGCATCAATATGGTCTGGATCGGGTGTACGATGCTGGTAGTAGGGATGACACTTTCGTCGCTGATTTATCATCGGCGCCTGTGGGCGAAGATCATTCCCGGCGAGTCCGGTGTCACGCTCCATCTTGGCGGAACAACGCACAAGAGCCAGATCGATTTCCAAAAAGAGTTCAGGAAGTTGACGGAAAAAATTAACGCCCAGGCTCAATCCTGAAGATCGCTGCCGCAAGACCGGAGGAGAGCCTGGCATTCGGTCTACGCTGCACGCTTGGATAGATAGACGGAGGTCCGTATGATGCGATCACTGTTCCTGTTCGATATGACATTCTGGCTCTACTTAGCTGCCTTAGGTTTATACGTGGCCTATCTATTCGCAAAACGTCCCGCCATGCAGATGGCCCCGGCCGGGCATCCAATCGAGGACATTGAAGAACGTGATGGCGCCTGGGCCACGCAATTGGGGCAGGTGGCGACGCTCGTTACCGTGTTCGGGTGGGTGCTGAACACGCTGGCACTCACGACGCGGGCATTCGAGCGAATGGAGCATTCCGGCACCTTCGCGCCATGGTCGAACCAGTTCGAGGCAATGGCATACGTATCCTGGGCGATTATCCTGGGCTACGTGCTACTGGAATTCCGCTATAGGATTAAGGCCGTTGGGGCCTTCGTGGTGGGGATCGGATTTATCGCCATGGGAGCCGCATCGCTCTTGCCGTATCGATATCAGACCGCGGAACCGCTTGTTCCGGCCTTGAACAGTTACTGGATATACATTCATGTCTCCGTCACGTTGACCAGCTACGCGGCGTTTGCTATGGCCGGTGGATTGGGTCTGATGTATCTCTTCAAGGAGCGGGCGGTTAATCGTGGCAGTCAGTCACGCTTTTATGCGGCCTTTCCCGACCTCGAAACTATCGATGAGCTTGGTTACAAGGCCATCATGTTGGGATTTCCGCTGCTGGCCTTCGGAATCATCCTTGGAGCAATGTGGGCGAACTATGCCTGGGGCGGCTACTGGAGTTGGGATCCGAAAGAGACCTGGTCGTTGATCGTGTGGCTGATTTATGGTGCCTATATCCATGCTCGCATGACGCGAGGCTGGGAAGGCCATAAAGCGGCAATCTACGCGATCTTTGGCTTCCTCATGGTTATCTTCTGTTTCTGGGGGGTGAATTTTCTGCTCTCCGGTCTGCACGCCTACGCTTAGACCATGACAGATCACATCAACCAGAGCTCTGCCAATATTGCGCCGCGAACCGGCCCGTCCCGAACCTTGGTGGTGATCGCTGCCGCGGCCATTCTGGGCGTGATGTTTCTCGTGGTGTGGCTACAGAGTTCGAAGTACGAGCCATTAGTGGTCGGGAAAGAGGCACCGGATTTTCAGCTGCCGGACCTGAACGACAAACAGCTGCGGTTATCTGACTATCGCGGCAAAGTGGTTTTCTTGAATTTCTGGGCGACCTGGTGCAAGCCCTGCCGTGAAGAAATGCCCTCGATGGAAGTGCTGTACAAGAACTTTGAGAAAGACGGCCTCGTCATTCTTGCCGTCAGTATTGACCGGGTCACGACGAAGAAGGATATACCCCCATTCGTGAAGGGGCTGAACCTCACGTTTCCGGTGCTCGTTGATTCCTGGGGCCAGACCGACAAGCGCTACAAGTTGATGGGGGTTCCGGAAACCTACATCATCGATCAACAGGGCGTCCTGCGCGAGAAGGTGATCGGGCCTCGGGATTGGACACGACTGGATAATCTTAAGGTGTTGACGCAAATCCTGAAACCTGCGGAGAAGGCCGCGCAAGCGGCCCCTACCCAAGCGCTTCCAGCGTTGTAGCGGTGATGATGACGCGTTGCTCAATACTATCGATGGTTGGTGCGGTCATGGCGCTCTGTGGCGGGGTATCTGCCGACGCCCGCGAGGCATTGCCTTCCTCGCCGACTGTGCCGATGCATGTCGTCGAGCGCATTCCTCAGGTCGATGATGAGGCGCCGAATTTCCTATTGAGGGACTCCGAGGGGTTCAATGTCACGCTCGATCAGTTCCGAGGGAAAGTCGTCCTCTTGAATTTCTGGGCGACCTGGTGTGGGCCCTGCAAGATCGAGATGCCGGCGATGGAGCGACTGTATCGAAGCTTCAACCGCAAGGACTTTGAAATTCTCGCGGTCTCGACCGACGCCCAGGGCGCCGCGGTCACCCGTCCCTTTCAGCGGGAAGTCGGCTTCACCTTCCCGGTGCTCCACGATGCCGATTTTCGTATCGGGCTCCAGTACGGGGCGCGCCAGCTCCCGATGACGTTTCTAATCGATCGCAAGGGTATCATTCGCAACCGGATTCCAGGAGCCAGAGACTGGAGCGCTCCTGCTGGGAAGCGCCTGGTTGAGTCGCTGTTGCAGGGGTCCTAAGTATGACCGACTCGGTGCAGTCGATTTCATTCGTTGCTGCCTTCTCTGCTGGGCTGCTGTCGTTCGTGTCGCCCTGCGTGCTGCCGCTCGTCCCGTCTTACATTTCCTACATTACCGGACTCTCCATCGAACAGCTCACGGATGTTTCCGAACGGAACCGCTTCCGGAAAGCGATCATATTGAATTCCCTGCTGTTCATCGCGGGGTTTTCAACGGTGTTTGTCGCGTTCGGTGCATCGGCCAGCCTGTTGGGTCAGGCGCTGATTACCTACCAGGAGCATCTTCGCCGGTTCGGAGGCATCGTTGTCATTATCTTCGGACTCTATCTCCTCGGTATCCTAAATTTGAACTTCTTGAAAATGGAGCACCGGTACCAGTTCCGAAACCGCCCGGCCGGGTTTCTGGGTTCATTTCTGATCGGTATCGCGTTTGCCGCAGGCTGGACTCCCTGCGTGGGACCTGTCTTAGGGACGATTCTGCTCTATGCCAGCACGACTGAATCGATGCTCAGTGGCGTGGTATTGCTCACGTTTTATTCGTTGGGATTGGCCTTACCGCTGTTTCTCACCGCGCTCGGCGTCGACCGATTTCTCAGTTATTTTAAGGAAGTGCGTGCATATCTTTGGGGTGTATCGACGGTGAGCGGGGTGCTACTCATCGTGGTGGGTGTCATGATCTATGCCAATTCGCTGACCATGATCACGAGCTTCCTCGAACGTTATGGGATCGGCTGGTATCTCGGCCAGTAACTCCGGCCTGTCTGTCCCTTTCCCATCGGATTCTCCCTTGACGCCTATGACACCGTGCCTGTTCTATCCTTGCCAAGGCCGGGCCGGAGTTCTGCGTCCTTCAACCGGTGGCTGAGGCATGTCAGGTAAGCAATTGGCCACAACTTATGATGTGATTATTGTCGGAATGGGGCCGGCAGGAGCCGTTGCTGCTGCGACTCTCTGTCGTGGGGGCTTGAGTGTGCTCGGTTTCGACAAGGACGTCCATCCCCGTTACAAGGTGTGCGGCGGTGGGCTCTCGGCGCGCATCGATCTACTGTTAGAGCCTGGTTTCAAATCGGTTGTCGAACAGACGGTCAGCGGGGTCCAGTTTGTCTATCGTGGGCAGAATCCGCTGCTCATTGAATCCCCGCAACCGATCGCCTATATGGTCATGCGCGATCGTTTCGATCACTACCTTGTGCAACAAGCGATTCAAGCCGGAACCGAGCTACGGGCCAATGAGGAGGTGGTCGAGATCACCCAGGATTTCGATGGCGTGGAAGTGATGACGCTGAAGGGACGTTATCGTGCAAGGATGGTGATTGGTGCGGATGGGGCCAATAGCCTGGTTGCGCGGAAGCTGTTTCCCCAACGCTCCCTGTATCGGGCCCCGGCACTTGAAAGTGAGGTGCGGTTAGGGAGTAGCCGGCACTATCCGAGCGCGACCACGATCCTTGTGGATGTTGGGGCCGCCAGCCAGGGATACGGCTGGATTTTTCCCAAGGCGCATGGCTTGTCAGTGGGGGTCGGGGAGTTTCGTCGAAAATCGAGTGGATTGCGCACGACCTTTGATCGGTTTGTCGGCGAGGCAGAGGGCCTGTCCGGCCGGACGGTGCCGCGCCCCATTGGGCATCCAATTCCTGCCTATTCAGACTCCGAAGGGGGACGGAGTGGGGGTATGGGCTACTCATTCATCAGCGGTCGAGCGGCGTTGGTGGGGGATGCCGGTCATTTGGTCGACCCGCTATTTGGAGAAGGAATTTATTATGCAGTTCGATCCGGACAGCTGGTTGCCAGGGCGATGTTGGGGAATCGTCATAATCATCGCGATTCGTTAGCCGCCTATGAGGCTGCGTTGGAACGTGACATCCTCCCTGACTTTCGAATCACGGCCAGAATCGCCCGGGTCATTTATGCCTTTCCCCGTCTTGGCTTCAAGCTTCTCCGTCGCTACCAGGATGTGGTGCAGTCCTATTTCGAAGTTCTGCAGGGACGAACTACGGCCGCACAATTCTTGCCCGACGCGAAGAAACGCCTCAAGGCGTCGGTCAACGACCTCCTGCTTGAAGCATTACATCTACGGTAAGAGGCTAGCGGATACGTTCGCCAAGGGCGTTTACACATGACAGTGGCTCTGCACCGTCCCGACGGCGGTGCCGGCCAATTGTCGCGATGTCGACCTCCCCCGCAGTCAAGCGGGATGCCTTTTGCACGGACTGTACATGAATCGATGAACGGGAGGTCTGACGCCTGTCAGCACCAGGCGCCGAGCCGACACGAGACGAAAGATTGCCCAAGGGAGATTGCCGGTGAGTTCTGTAGGTTGGGGATGCTTGTAGAACCAGTCGGTGTAAAGCTGGACGATGGCACCGAGGCGGCCAACAGCGGTGCCGAAGGTTGAGTCTGCGGGACCGGCGCGTCGGTCTTGGCCACAACGGTCTGAGAAGGAGGTGGGGATTTCTTTTCCAGCTTTGCCAGTAAGCGGCGGCCGTCGCGGGTGAACTCGCTGCCCGGATACTTCTCGGCTAGAAGTTGCAGTTTTTCCATGGCCCAGTCCTCGGCGCCCAGTTCCTGATAGGTAAGAGCCAGATAGTACAAGGCCTCGGGCGCCACTTTCTTGTCAGGATAATCTTTCATGATTTGATCAAATCGATGCGCGGCTGCGAGGTAGGAGGCCCGACGATAGTAAAACTGACCGACGAATAAGTGTGTCTGAGCGAGCCAGTCGTGACAATCGGCAAGGCGCTGGAGCGCCTGCGCTTCATACTTACTGCCGGGGAAATCCTTTCGCAGTTTCTCAAACGCCGCGATGGCCTTCTGGATCGGTTCCGGGTCCCGGTCGATGGATTTGGCCATTCGGAGGTGGCTTTCCGCCAAGCGGAGTTGGGCATAGACGGCCAATTGATGGGCGCGATGCAATTCCAGGAAATGCTGGTATTCGACGATGGCCTCTGCAAATTCTTCCTTGTCGAAAAACGCTTCGCCGCGCTTCATGATCACATTGGGATCGTAGTTCTTCTCGATCGTGTCACCGAGGAAGATCTGCTCGTCCGTGCCGCTTACGGATTTGGCATTGGCGGTGGTCTTGGGTTTGCTGGAACATCCGGCTGCTAACCAGCACAGGCCTACCATGATGGTCAGTGTGACACACAATCCCCTTGAATGCCTCTGCATCCAGCAACTCCTTCGGCAAATAGTCGAGAACCTGGACTGATCGTAAATATACAATTTTTCTAGCAGATCGGAAAACGAAAAGCAACGAATCCGGCTTGTGGAGGTTGACCCTCCTCGGTTCGGGTCCTATAATCTCGCCGCACCTTGTGAGGCTGTCGGACATGTCGTTCCGGGCGGTCCCCAAGGGCGAGTTGATAGGAACCCCGTGAAGCGCAGTCGCATTGTCGGAACCGGTTCGTACGTACCCACCCGCGTGGTAGACAACCAGGAGGTGGCGGCTCCGCTCGGCCTGGACCCGGATCAGATTGTTGCCTTGACCGGGATTCGGACCCGGCATTGGGTAGCGGATGGCCAGGCATCTTCGGACTTGGCGGTGATCGCCGGGCAACGCGCATGCGAGGCGGCAGGGGTGAGGCCGGAGTCTGTCGACGCGATCCTTGTTTCTACGACCTCCCCCGACAGCGCCTTTCCCTCGACGGCCTGCCATGTCCAGCGTGCGCTGGGTGCGAATCCAGTTATGGCATTCGACGTGTCAGCTTCCTGCTCGGGGTTTCTCTATGGGATATCGATGGCGGACGTCATGATTCGGAGCGGACAGATTCGCTCCTGCTTGGTCATTGCCGCTGAGGTCAAATCACGGTCTCTCGATGTAAGGGATAGAGAGACGGCCATATTGTTCGGTGATGGAGCCGGTGCGGTGCTGGTTGTGCAGGAGGACTCGGCCCAACCGGAGGCTCCGGGCATTCTTGGTGTGCGCCTCTATGCCGACGGCTCGGGCCATGGACTGATTACGATTCCCGCCGGGGGGTCGCGGAAGCCCATCGGAGTGGAAACCGTCCGTGCGAAGGAGCACATGCTGCGCCTGCAAGGTCGAGCGGTGTTTCGATCGGCGGTACGTCGCCTGGAGCAAGCGGTGATCGATCTCTTGAAGGAGTTCGGACTGGCTGTCGGCGATGTCTCGAGGGTGATCGCCCATCAGGCCAACGCGAGGATTTTGGAGCAGCTACGTCGTCGTCTCGGTCTCCCGCAGGAGGCGATCTACTCGGTGATCGAGCACTATGGGAATACATCGTCGGCTTCCCTGCCGATCGCACTGGATCAAGCGGTTCGGACAGGGCGGCTTGCGGCAGGGGATCTGGTGTTGTTAGGAGCATTCGGCGGGGGCTTGACCTGGGCGACAGGAGCGGTGCGTTGGTAACCCCTCGCAGCTAGAAAGGACGCTATGTTCGGTCTCATTCCTCGGGAAGAAGCGTTTTTTGATTTGTTCAAGAATGCGGCGCACAACATGATCGAGGGGAGTCGCCTGCTGAAGGACATGACGGAGGATTTCCGGAATCCCGTCGAAAAGGCCAAGCGCATCAAGGACGTAGAGCATGTCGGGGACGGTATCACCCATGAGATTGCCAGGAAACTGAACCAGACCTTCATCACCCCCATCGATCGGGAGGATATTCATGATCTCGCGAGTGCACTCGACGATATCCTGGATGTGGTCGAGGCCATCGCCGACCGATTTGTCCTCTACAAGGTGACGGCTCCCACGGACTCGGCGGTTCGGCTGGCGAACGTGTTGCATCAAGCGGCGGTGGAGGTCGGGGCCACCGTCGACTTGCTGGGCAAGTCGCACCAGGCAGTCACGGAGTGCAGTGTGCGGGTCAATAGCTTGGAAAATGAAGCCGACCGCATTTCTCGCGATGCCATCTCCCTGTTGTTCGAGAAGGAGACGGATCCGATCGCCGTGATCAAGTGGAAAGAGATCTACGAAAACTTCGAAGCGGGTACGGACCGGTGCGAAGACGTCGCGAATATTCTTGAGCGCATCGCGCTCAAGCACACGTGAGCGTCCTCCGCGTCTCCCTCGACACCAATCCTGAGCACATTCAAGGGTAGGAATCGGCATTCATGGCTGAACTGAGCGGGTTGTTGTTGGTCGTCGTGATTCTGGCATTGCTTTTCGATTTCTCCAACGGCTGGCACGACAGCGCCAATGCGATTGCGACCGTCGTGTCGACGCGCGTAGTGAGCCCGTCCACGGCGGTGTTGGTGGCGGGCGTACTCAATGTCGCAGGGGCGTTCATGTCGACCGCCGTCGCCAAGATGGTCGGAACCGGGATCGTGGATCCCCAATCGGTGACGCAGGCGGTGGTGGCCTCAGCCTTGGCCGGGGCGATTGTGTGGAACTTTCTGACTCTGTTGCTGGGACTTCCGACCAGCTCCTCTCACGCGCTGATCGGGGGGCTGGTTGGTGCCGCGCTGACCCATGGCGGCATGGCGGCCGTCAAGTTCTCAGGTTTGCGATCGGTGCTTGAGGCGATGGTTTTATCACCGTTTTTCGGGTTTGCGATCGGGTTGGTTTTGATGGTGATCCTGAGTTGGGTATTCTTCCGGGTGCCGCGCGCTTTGGCCTTGCGATTGTTCTCGCGCATGCAGCTGGTCTCGGCCAGTTTCATGGCATTCAGCCATGGGGCAAACGATGCGCAGAAGGCCATGGGGATCATCACGCTGGCGTTGGTGTCTGCCGGAGTAATTCCAACTGCGGACGTACCCACCTGGGTGATCGGTTCCTGTGCCCTGGCGATGGGGCTTGGCACAGCGGTCGGCGGATGGCGCATCGTGCGTACTCTCGGCATGCGAATCGTGAAGCTGGAACCGGTTCACGGCTTCGCGGCTGAAACCGGAGCTGCGATCGTGCTGCTGGCCACCGCTCATATCGGTCTGCCGGTCAGCACGACCCATACCATCACCTCCACCGTCATGGGTGTCGGCGCGGTCAAACGGCTTTCGGCGGTGCGTTGGGGCGTGACCAGACGGATCCTGTCGGCCTGGCTGTTTACTTTGCCGGGAGCTGCGCTGCTGTCGACTATCTGTTACCTGTTGCTGTCGAAACTGCAGTAGGCGAGTCCTGCGCGACGGGGAGATGGACGACGAATCGACTTCCCCTGGGGGAATTCCCTTCCACCCAGACCTGCCCGCTATGGGCCTCTACGATGTGCTTCACGATGGCCAGGCCCAGCCCAGTCCCGCCGAGCTCGCGCGAGCGGGCCTTATCGACTCGATAGAATCGCTCGAATACACGCGGCCGGTCTGCTTCAGGAATACCGATTCCTGAGTCGGCGACGACGATCTCGATCATCGCGCGGGGCGGGGTCGTCCTGAGGTGGGTGGCGTTGCGGATCGCCATGGAAATCCGCCCTTGATCCGGGGTGTATTTCACCGCGTTTTCGAGCAAATTAATGAAGACCTGCACCAGGCGTTCCTCGTCCCCCTCGATCACCCAATATTCGTCCGGCAGCGACAGCTCGATCGTGTGATGTTTCTTGTCTGCCAGGGGCTTGATGACCGCCACGGTGCGTTCCAACAGCGCTCGTAAGTCCACGGGCTCGCGTCGAAATAGGACCTGTCCGGACTCGATTTGTGACAACTGCAGCAGATCATCCAGAATCAGATTGAGGCGGTTGCTCTGGCGCATGATGATTTCCAGGAACGCCGTCGCTGTCGCCGGCTCGTCTTTACCTCCATCCAGCAGCGCTTCGACATACCCTTTGATGGAAGTCAGCGGCGTGCGCAGTTCATGCGACACGTTGGCGACGAAATCTTTCCTGATTTTTTCCAGCCGGCGCAGTTCCGTGATGTCGTGAAACACAAACACGGCGCAGGCTTCCTGCTCGCGACTGCCTCCGGCGATCGAGGCTTCGACCCGCAGACATCGCCCGCTGGGCGAGAGCGTAATTTCGCCGCCTTGGCCGGATCGGGTCTGCAGCACGGAGGAGATAAGCGCGGTGAGCCCCTCATGCCTGATGAGTTCGGCATAGTGCCGGCCCCTCGATTCGGTGAGTCCGAGGGTAAACATCCGTTCGAGTGCCGGATTGACTTGGACCACGGTGCCCCGATAATCCAGCACCATGACACCCTCCACCATGGCGATCAGCATGGCCAACAGCTGCGCGCGATCGTCCGAAACCTCCTTGATTTTGGTTTCCAGCTGGTCGGTCATCTGGTTGAGGGTTTGCGCGAGCAGGCCGACTTCGTCTGTCGAGGAGACGACCAGGCGGACGCCGGGCGTTCCGCCGGCAAGCTGGCGAGCGGATGCGGCCATCTCCGAAAGCGGTTTCGTGAGATTGCGTGCCACCCAGAGACTCAGGGTCATGGCCAGCAGGAATGCCACGCCGAACGCCATCGCCAGGTCCTGTTGAATGTGTCGCACACGTTCGTCGATCGAGGTCAACGGAAGTCCGAGCCTGATGACCGGAATGCCGGAGTGTGTGGGGCTCTGAACCGAGAGTGGACGGGCAACATAGTACGTGCGCTCTCCAGTAGTTTGACTGGCGCGAATGTCCATCCCGCGTCCGGATCTCAGTGCCTGCGCGACTTCCGGTCGCGAGAGATGGTTTTCGACGTGAGTCAACCCTTCAGTCGGGACGGCGCTGTCGGCGACGACGGTACCGTCCTGCCGGATCACGGTGATGCGAAGGTGGGCTTGTTGGCTCAGGTCCCGAACGGTGGCATGGAGGAGGGGTTCCGGTGCGGTCGATCCGGGCTGATCGAACAACGGTCGGAGTGTCATGGCAGCTAAGCTGCTGCTGGTCTCCAGCGTCTCCGCCAGGCGGCTGAGTTCGGTTTGCTCCACCGAGCGGATGACCAGCCATCCCGCTACGGCCAAGCCGACGAAGACGGCGGCGAGGGCGCCCAGGGCGACTTTCCATCGGATGCCGAGGTTCATGCAGCGACGTCGGATTCGCGAAGTTTGTATCCGAGCGATTTGATCGAAATGATGGCGTCGTCCAGCAGCGGAAGTTTTTGTTTGAGCCGGCGCACGTGGACATCGACCGTGCGGGTAGTGCCGTAATAGTCGTAACCCCAGACGGCGCTGAGCAGCACGTCGCGCGTCAGCACCCGTCCGACGTTGCGCAGCAGGTGCTCCAGCAACCCGAACTCTTTGGCCGTGAGCGCGACTTCCTGTCCATCCAGCCGAACCTCGTGCCGGGAAAGATCCACGGTCAAGGGGCCGTAGTGATATTGCGTCTGGGGGTTGTGTGTGTTCCGTTCCAGCCGTCGGAGAAGTGCCTTGACGCGCGCCACCAGCGCCTTGGGGCTGAACGGTTTGGTCACGTAGTCATCGGCGCCCAGCTCGAGTCCGATGACCGTGTCGGATTCCTCCGCCTTGGCGGTCAGCATGAGAATGGGGAGCAGTGCGGTTTCCTGATTCAACCGGATGCGTTTGCAGACCTCCAGGCCGTCCAGTTCCGGCAACATGAGGTCGAGAATGATCAGGTCGGGATGTTCGGCTGTGACCTGCCTGAGCGCCTCTGTGCCGGTCATCGCGGAGACTGTGCGGAATCCTTCTTTCTCGAGGTAGAGCTTGACGAGCTGGAGGATATCCTTCTCGTCTTCGACAATCAGAATTTTCTTATGGGCTGTTGGGGGAGGAGGCATGGCGGGATTCTCCCACAATGGTTCGGCGGCCTCAACTGCTTTTGCGGTAGAACGGGACTGATGATCCGGTTGACGACAAGGGCGGGTCTGACGTAAGGTGACCGTTTAGTGAGACTACGCGCTTTTCCCGGCTTTCCGGGTGGCCTTTCATGAGCGTGAGAGGGAACCAGCAGATGAAGATATATTTAGCCAATCCTCGTGGATTCTGCGCGGGTGTTGACCGCGCAATCGATATCGTCGATTTGTCGCTCAAAAAATACGGTGCGCCGATTTATGTGCGCCATGAGATCGTCCACAGCCGGCATGTCGTGAACTCGCTGCGGCACAAAGGCGCCGTGTTTGTGGAAGAGCTGAATGAAGTCCCCGAAGGATCGGTCGTGATCTTCAGCGCCCACGGCGTGGCGAAGTCGGTGTGGGAGGAGGCCCAAAGCCGCCGCTTGCACGTGATCGATGCCACCTGTCCGCTGGTGATCAAAGTGCATAACGAAGTGAACCGCGATTATACGCAAGGGTATGAATTGATCCTGATCGGCCATGCGGGGCACCCGGAGGTGATCGGAACGTTGGGTCAGATCCCCGATAAGTTCCACCTGGTGTCCTCGGTCCAGGATGTAGAACGGCTTCAGGTCGAGAAGACGCAGAACTTGTCCTATGTGACCCAGACCACGCTGAGTGTCGATGAATGTCGGGACATCGTCGAGGCATTGCACCAGCGGTTCCCGAATATCAAAGGGCCACATCAGGAAGATATCTGTTACGCCACCCAGAATCGTCAGAATGCGGTCAAGTCATTGTCGAAACTGGTCGATGTGATCCTCGTGATCGGGTCTCCAAACAGCTCAAATTCCAATCGGCTACGCGAGTTGGGCGAGCATTGCGGTATTCCCTCCTATCTTATCGATGCGGCGTCGGACATCAATCCGGATTGGCTCAAAGATGCCAAGAGCGTGGGGCTGTCCGCCGGCGCTTCGGCCCCCGAAGTCCTGGTCACCGAAGTGGTGGCTTACCTCAAGCGCCTCGGTTCTTCAGAAGAGGTCGAGGAACTGACGGTCATCGAAGAAGATGTCGAGTTTCTCCTGCCCAAAGAACTGGTTACGATCGAATCGGCTTCACGCGCATCGGCCTCGGCGAACTAGCTTCGCCGGGCGCCGCCCCGTTTTCCTTTCGAACGGTTTTGCCGCTCCTCCATATATTGGGGGAGTGGTGCCATTCTTCCCCCATATCAGGTGTTTTTCTTTGCATTGATTCTATCGCTGTGATAGAAGATTTTCGTTTTATTCCTCGCAATCCGACCCATCTCAACCTTCTTGCTCTGGAGGTCGCCGGTGTATCTGAAGTCCTTGGAAATGCTCGGCTTCAAGTCGTTCGCAGAAGCGAAGATCCAATTCCCGAAAGGCATCACGGCTATCGTGGGGCCGAACGGGAGCGGCAAGAGTAACGTCGTGGACTCCATCCTTTGGGTGCTGGGAGAGCAGAGTACAAAAACGCTTCGAAGCGAGAAGATGGAAGACGTCATCTTCAACGGCACGGAAGTCCGTAAGCCATTAGGACTGGTTGAGGTGTCGCTGGTCATCGGCGGGCTAGGAGAATTACGACTGGATGCGATTTCCGGGCTTCCCAGCGAGTTGAGTGAATACCAGGAACTGATGATCACCCGTCGTCTCTACCGAAACGGGGACAGCGAGTATCTCATCAATAAAACACCTTGCCGGCTGAAAGACATCCGCAACGTGCTGATTGAAACCAGGGCGGGGTCCAAAGGGCATACCGTCATCGAGCAGGGACGGATTGAGCAGATTCTGCAGGCTTCGCCGCAGGATCGCCGCGAGCTGATCGAAGAGACCGCGGGTATTGTCCGCTACAAAAAACAAAAGGCCGAGGCACTTCGCAAGCTGGAGGCAACACAGCAGAATCTCGTGCGGGTGCGCGACATTGTGGCCGAGGTCAAAAAGCAGCTGAATTCGTTGGAGCGTCAGGCCCGCCAGGCGCGTTCGTATCAAACGTTGCAGCAGGAAGCTCGCGGTCTCGAAATCGAACTCCTGTCCCGCGACTATCGCACCATGCATGCCGATCTGGAGTCCGTCGATCACGAAGCGCATGAGGTGGAAGCGCACGAAGCCGAACAGGTGGCCGAACAAGCCCGTCTCGATTCGGAGCAGGAGGCGATCAGGCTGCGAATGAACGACGCGGCGGAGGCTATTTCGCGAGTGCGCGACACCTTGGCCGGCATCGAGCAGCGGCAATCGCAGGCTTTGACGGCTGCGGAGGTCGAACGGAACCGGACAGAGTTGTTTGAGCGTCAACGTATGCAGGCTGCGCAAGAGATGGAGCGGCTGGCGGCCGATCAAGAGCAGGCGCAGGCAGAGATCGAGTCGCTCCGGGCGATGTTGCTTCAATTGGAAGGGGATATCGTTGAACAGGAAGCCCATTTCCAGCAGGCGGATGTCGAGGCGAAATCCTTGGCCGGCCATCGCGCTTCTGCGGTGGCGGAGGAAGAGCGCGCGCGGAAAGATGTGTTGAACCTTGCCGTGCTCGTTGCCAATACCGAGCAGAGCCTGACGCAGGTGACGGCTCGACAGCAGGAAACCGCGGCTCGGGCAGAACGGGTCTCGCGCGAGCAGGAAGAGCTGACGGCGCAAGCGGCCGGGTTGGATCAACAGCGCGGCTTGCTTGCCGCGCAGCGGGAAGAAGCGAGCGGGCGCATTCAAGAACTCATGGCCGAACGGCAGGCGGCGATCGAGCGGATCGAAGGGCTGGTCGGCCAGATCACCGGACTGGATCGTGACATCGTCAAGTTTTCCGAAGACGTTGCCGGCGTGGAATCGCGCCTGGGCGCCCTGCAGGGCGTCGTGCGTGAGGAGATGGGGTATGGTCGGGAAGGTGAAGAGGAAGGTACGGCGTTGAAAACATGCGACGGCGTGCGCGAGGCGCTCGCCGAGTGGCTCGTGATTCCGCCGGGGCTGGACCGGGCCGTAGAGACGATTCTCGGAGAGCGTGTTCGCGGCTGGCTGGTGGATGAGCCGTCGGCGGCCTGTCGGGCCGTCGAGTTTTTAAAGGGCAAAGAACTGGGGCGCGGAGCCTTTCTTCCGCAGCAATTGCGGTGGGCCCCTGAGCAGGCGGCGATCGACTCATCGGCCCCGTGGTGGCCGATGCTGAACGGCCAGCCGGGTGTGGTGGGGCGCGCGACGGATATGATTCGCGCAGAAGGTGCATCGGCAGCCACATTAAGCTATTTGTTCGACGGGATTGTGTTTGTGGAATCATTGGACGTGGCCCTGCAGCTTTGGCAGCAGCATCAATGGCCTGCCCCCGCCGGGCCGACGTATGTCACGTTAGCGGGCGAGACGCTGGATGCTGCCGGTGTGATGACTGGGGGCGGCAGCAGCGCCAGTGGTGGTTTGCTCCAACGTCGGCGGGAAGTCTTGGAGCTGGAAGCCCGGAGGACTGCGGCGGTCCAAGCGCTTGAGCAGGCGCGGTCGGCGCGGGAGGACGCGGCGGCTGAGTTGGGGCTCGGACGCGAGGATGAACAGCGTCTCGGCCGGGCGATCCGCGAGGCAGAGATGCTGGAGTTGTCGCTGCAGAAAGACGATGCGGGCGTAGAGCGCCAGCGCGGAGAATTGTACCGGCGGATGGATGTACTGGCGGAGGAATTGCAGAGGGCTTTAGCCGAGCAGGCGCGACTTCAGGAGCAGTTTCAATCCAGCCAGGCACAGTTGGGTCAATGGGTGGCGGAAAAGGTCGGACAGGAAGCCGGGTTGCTGCAGGTGAGGGAACGGCTGGTGGTGATTGAAAGTCAAAGCCTGGCAATCCAACAACGTTTGACGGAAGTCCGGTTGTCGCTGGAGAGCATGCGCGGGCGTCGGGAACATGCCACACAGGACATTGCGCGGTTTACGCAACGACTTGATGCCGCACAGCGCCGTGCGACCGATCTGGAGGAACAGGTGGCCGGGTTGGTTGAAGCGACTGAGAATAGTCGCGAAGAGCAGACCAGACAGGAAGCTTTGTGCCGCGAATTGGGCGCTGAGGTAGATGGAATCAAGGCGGAGTTGGTTACGGCCCAGGAGCGGCAGGCACAGGAAATGGCCGGGTTACATGCGGTGGAGGACACCCTCAGCCAGGTGCGGCAGAGCCTCTCCGTCTTGCATGACCGACGGATGCGGGTGGAAGTGCGAAAGGCAGAAGTGAAGGCGCATCTCTCCACGATTGAGAGCACGCTCACCGGCACCTATCAGATCGATCCGGCTGCGCTACTCCTGCCATCGTCGGGCGATCAGCCACTAGCGGAGGGTGAAGAACCGTCGGCCCCCGTCTCCATCCTTGAAACGCCGCAGCTACGGGAGCAGATTCAAAAAATCCGTGAACGCCTGGATCGGATGGGTGCCATCAATTTGGCGGCCATCGACGAACATCGTGAGTTGGAAGAGCGGTATCAGTTCCTGACGACGCAGGAGCAGGACCTCTCGACCTCCATCGCCTCCCTTAAGGAAATTATCCAGAGGATCAACCGGACGACGAAGGACATGTTCGTGGAGACGTTCAACGAATTGCAGCAGAAATTCCGGGACGTCTTTTCCCAATTCTTCCCTGGAGGCCGCGCCGAATTGCAGCTGGTCGAGGAGCCGCTGGAAGAGGGCGTGGAAGACAACGGTGCGCACGAACCCGGTGTGGAGATTGTGGCCCAGCCGCCGGGGAAACGTTTGAAGAGCATTACGATGTTGTCCGGCGGAGAAAAGACCCTGACCGCGATGGCGCTCCTCATTGCCAGCTTCCTGATCCGCCCGACCCCATTCTGCATCCTGGATGAAATCGATGCGCCGCTCGACGAAGAAAACATCGGGCGCTTCACGGCGGTGTTGCGCAGCCTCTCGTCGACCGCCCAATTCATGGTCATCACACACAATAAGCGGACGATGGCGATGGCGGACTCGCTGTTCGGGGTGACGATGGAAGAGCCGGGCGTATCGACGTTGATCTCGGTCAGGCTCGGTGATCTCCAGCCGGCGTAGTCTAGGCGGGCATGAGTACGTAGGGGCTGTTTCGGGGGGGACTGTTCGGCGCCCTGGGGGGCAGTTCCCTTGACTGCCCAGAAACAGTTTGTTATACAGAGCTGCTAATGGTTATAACTGGTACTGTGCGGTTTCATGTGATCGCTGCCTGATCCATGGAACCGTCTCGATTATCAATCCCGCCGTCCTTTTCAGATTCACGGCATCACGTTATGCGACTTCTCAAGAACCTGTTCAATCGTTTGTCCGATAGCCTGCTGGTGTCGGTGCCGAGCCGAATCAGGGCGGCTCGCGACTTCGCCTCGGCTCCGGTGCTTCGGCTCGTCTCCAATAAACCTGCGGTGCCGGCTTCCGGCGACAGTGCCGCCAAGCGGACCCCGGCTCACTCCACGGGTCAGGTCGAAGCGTTGGAAGAGGCGCTGCGGAAAAGCCAGGCCTGGTTTCTCGCTCGACAGGATGCGTCCGAAGGGTACTGGGTTGCTGAGTTGGAAGCCGATACCACGCTGACTTCGGAATATCTGATGTTGCGCCGCTTCCTGGACTGCATCGATCCCGAGCGCGAGCGCAAAGCAGTCCAATACTTAAAATCCGCTCAGTTGCCCGACGGTGGATGGCCGATTTATCACGGAGGCCCGGCGGAGATCAGCGCTTCGGTGAAGGCTTACTTTGCATTGAAACTCTCCGGAATGTCCGCCGACGAGCCGTTCATGGTGAATGCCCGCACCTGCATCCTGGACAAGGGCGGAGTGGTGGCGGCGAACGTCTTCACGAAAATCGCTCTGGCCTTGTTCGGTCAATACGATTGGCGCGGCGTTCCCAGCATGCCTCCGGAAATCATGCTGCTGCCGAAGCGGTTCTATTTCAGCATCTATGCGATATCCTATTGGTCTCGTGCAGTGCTGATTCCATTGTTGATCATATTCGCCAAACGGCCGCTGTGCCAGGTTCCAAAGGAGCAGGGCATCGACGAACTCTACACCCAACCTCCCGCAGAGATCGATTACGGCACGGTGCCGCCGTTCAGGAAAGACCGGACGTGGTTCACGGCCAGAAACTTTTTCATCAACCTCGATGCGTTGCTCAAGATCTACGATCGTTCGCCCGTTGAGTGGGTTCGACAGAAGGCGCTCAAGTGTGCGGAGAACTGGATGCTCGACCACATGAAGGGCAGCGGAGGCCTGGGCGCGATTTATCCTGCCATGGCCAATTCCGTGATGGCGCTCCACTGCCTCGGCTATAAGAACGATGATCCCCTCATGGTCAAAGCGATGCGCGAGATCGAGGAACTCGAGATTCACGATACAGTGCAGGACAATGGTCAGTGTGTCGATGCGATGCATTTACAGCCCTGCCACTCCCCGATCTGGGATACGGCCTTGCTCATCAATGCCCTGATCGAGGCCGGCATGCCGCAGGATCATCCGGCGCTGCAGAAGGCTTCGACCTGGCTCTTGTCCAAACAGACCAAAACTGTCGGCGATTGGATCATCTCCTCTCCCGGCGCCGAACCCGGCGGGTGGTACTTCCAGTTTGAGAATGAACTGTTCCCCGATGTGGACGATTCGGCGGTGGTACTGATGGCGTTGGCGAAGGTGCATCTGCCCGACGAAGCTCAGCAACGTCAGGCGATTCGTCGCGGGTGCCGCTGGGTGACCTCCATGCAGGGATCGGACGGAGGCTGGGGTGCCTACGACGTCGACAATAATCGGATCGTGTTCAACTACATTCCGTTCGCGGACCATCGGGCCCTGCTCGATCCCAGCACGGCTGACCTTGCCGGACGCTGTCTGGAGATGCTCGCGACGCTGGGATACGACTGGACCCATCCGGCTGTAGCTTCTGCATTGACCTTTGTGAAAAAAGATCAGGAGCAGGACGGCAGCTGGTATGGTCGTTGGGGCGTGAATTACATTTATGGCACCTGGTCGGTCCTATCCGGCCTGCGGGCGATCGGTGAAGATCTCTCGTCTCCCTACATCCGCCGGGCAGTCAGTTGGGTCGAGTCCAAGCAGAACCCCGATGGCGGGTGGGGTGAATCCTGCCTCTCGTATGGAGATGTCTCGCAGAGCGGTCGCGGTGACAGCACGCCGTCGCAAACAGCCTGGGCGCTGCTGGCCCTCATGGCAGGCGGAGTGACGGACTCCTTCAGCCTGGCCAGGGGGATCCATTACCTCATTCGGAATCAGCGGAAGGATGGGTCATGGGAAGAGGTGCGCCATACCGGAACTGGTTTCCCGCGCGTGTTTTACCTTCGTTATCATTGGTATTGCCAATACTTCCCCCTCTGGGCGCTGGCCATGTACCGCAATCTCAAGACTCGTGGAACGACGAGGGCCGATGAATTGCGTCTGCAGGCCTATCAATCAGGACAATTCCGGTCGCCACGTTGACCGTGGGTGTTCATCGAGTTCAGCTTTTCCTGTCATTGTCCCTCGGGAGTCATTGTGACCGCGATCGGAGTCTTCGTGGCAACCCGGTGGGAGCTGGCTGCCGTGCGTGAGGCATTTGCCGTAAGCGAGCTGCGTGTCATTGGAGGGATTCGTTGCGTGGTCGCGCGGCAGGGCCAGGTCGAGTGGTGGGTCATTCCGATGGGGGTCGGTCCCGAGCGGGCTACTGCGACTGCCAGACGGGTGTTCGCGGAGCAGTCATTTGCTGCGGTGTGGTCGACGGGGTTTGCCTGTGCCTTGGCTCCGGCGGGGATCGGTGAGGTGCTGATCGGCACTCAGGTGACGATGGAGGAGGGAGGCGAGACGGGACGGCCTGTGCCCTGTGCGCCGGTGTTCGTCGACTGGGTGCGACGGGCTATGCAGGAACAGCATTTACCGGTGCAGGCCGGCCGGTTCGTGACGGTTCCACGGGTTCTCTGTCTGGCGGAAGAAAAACAGGAGATCGCCGCTCGAGCGGGAGGGATTGGACTCGATATGGAGAGTGCGGCCTTGGGGTTCGTGACCTTGGAGCGCAAGATCCCATTTGTCATTGTTCGTACGGCGTCGGACCTTGTTGATGAAAGCCTTCCGCTTGACTTCAACCTGTTTCTCAGGCCATCTGGGTGGGTAAAGGGTGTCGGCGCTTGTCTGGCTCATCCGACGAGTCTGCTCGGACTCAATCGACTTCGTAGACAAAGCCGCGTCGCCGGGACACAGTTAACGGCGGTATTCAGAGCCTGCGCCGACAAGGCGCTGCACGAGGGGCTGGCCTGATCTGGCTCAACGGGTTTCGACGGTCGAGTTCCGGCTTGGTGGACGAGAGGAGAGGGTGGCATGGAAGGCATTGCTCGTATCGGACGGTATACAATCGATCTGACGGAGCAGATGGGACGAATGATGTTGTTCGTCCTCTCCTCCTTTGCCTGGTTGACGCGCCCGCCGTTCCGCATCTATCAAATCGTCAAGCAACTGAATTTTATCGGCTACAAGTCCACGTTTGTCGTCGTCCTCACTGCCGTCTTTACCGGCATGGTCCTGGCGCTGCAGGGGCATTACACATTGCGAAAGTTCGGCTCTGAAGCGGTGCTCGGCTCGGCCGTGGCGCTCAGCATCATCCGGGAACTCGGGCCTGTTCTGGCGGCGCTGATGGTAACGGCCCGGGCCGGATCCGCCATGACGGCGGAAATCGGCATCATGCGGATTACCGAACAGATCGATGCGCTGGACACGATGGCCATCAATCCGCTGCAGTACCTGATCGGGCCTAAACTCGTCGCCAGTCTCATCGCCGTACCGCTGCTGGTCGCGCTCTTTGACGTCGTCGGGATTTATGGAGGGTACGTCGTCGGCGTGCAACTGTTGAACGGGAATGAAGGCGCCTACTGGAGCTCGATTGAGTCGGCCGTTGAATGGAAGGATGTCTACGGAGGCATTTTGAAATCCATCAGCTTCGGCCTGCTGATCAGCTGGGTCTGTTGTTACAAAGGGTTTCACACCAAGCACAGTGCCGAGGGGTTGGGGGCCGCGACGACCGAGGCGGTTGTGCTCTCGGCCGTCTTGATTCTGGTGTGGGATTACTTTCTGACGTCCGTGCTGCTCTAACACCGAGAAGGGTGAAACGTGACGGCCATGAGGGAAATGCGGGTGCGACGGCAGGGGAAAGATTCGGCCTGGATGAAGCTCCATGATTAAACTGGTCGGCGTCGAAAAGACATTGGGCAAACAGGCGGTGTTACGGGGTGTGGACCTGACCATTCCGGAGGGAAAGCTCACTACCATCATCGGTGGAAGCGGCTCGGGGAAGAGCGTGCTGCTGAAGCACATGATCGGCCTCATGCAGCCTGATCGGGGGGAGATTTGGATCGATGGGACCGACATCGCACATCTCAAGGGGAAGGCGCTCAATGAGGTCCGTAAGAAGTTCGCCATGTTATTTCAAAGCGCGGCGCTGTTCGATTCGATGACGGTGTTTGAAAACGTCGCCTTCCCCCTGCGAGAAAAGCTTCGCTTGAAGGGCGAGGTCGTCACCCGGCGGGTTGAGGAAAAGCTGGAGCAGGTCGGATTGACGGGCATGGGGCACAAGTTCCCGGCCGAATTGAGCGGAGGCATGCGCAAACGCGCCGGGTTGGCGCGCGCCTTGGTGATGGAGCCGGAGATCATTCTGTTCGACGAGCCGACGACAGGACTTGATCCCTTGCTGGCCAAGTCTATTCACGATTTGATTGTGGCGATGCAGCAACAATTCAAGTTCACCGCCGTCATGGTCAGTCACGAGATTCCCGAAATCTTCGGGATTTCCGATTATGTGGCGATGCTCAAGAACGGACGGATTGCCGAAATGGCTCCGTCGGACGAGTTCATGAAGACGACGGATGAAGAGATTCGGGAGTTTATTTTTGTCGCCGGGACCGTCACGCCGAAGGGGTTGCCGACCGCATCCCTCTAAGAGGAGACGTTATGGAACGCGCAAGGCTGGAATTGATGGTGGGAATCTTTGTGCTCGTGGGAATCGCCTGTCTGGGCTACCTGTCCATCAAGTTGGGTAAACTGGAAGTCATCGGCGGACACAATTACCCGGTCGGGGCGGAGTTTACGTCCGCATCGGGACTCAAACCGGGAGCATCGGTGGAAATCGCCGGTGTCGAGGTGGGGCGTGTCCGGCATATCGGCTTGAGCAGCGACCGTGCCCTGGTGGAATTGGCGATTCAGGACGGCGTGAAATTGTATTCCGATACGATCGCTTCCATTAAGACTCGCGGAATTATCGGGGACAAGTATCTGGCCCTCTCGGTGGGCGGCGGGGGCGATCCGTTGAAGCCCGGTGACAAGATTCGTGATACCGAGTCCGGACTTGATCTCGAAGAACTGGTCAGCCAGTATGTGCACGGGAAGGTCAACTAGAGTGATCATGTCAACTGTCAGGAACTGAACGTGGATAGGCCGGGCCGGTGGGGTCAGAGACTCACCACTCAAAGGAGAGGTGTTGCAATGCAGACAAGCCGTTGGATGATGATCGGGGCCTTGCTGGCCTTACAGATAGCGGTGGGCGGACTTTCGTCTGCCATGGCCGGGCCGGCGACGGATTCGCTCAAGGGCACCATCGATGAGGTGCTCAGGATCTTGAACGATAAAGAATTGAAAGTCCCGGCCCGCCAGGAGGACCGTCGGCAGCGTTTGGAGAAAGTCGTGGCCCAGCGCTTCGACTACCCCGAAATGTCCCGGCGGTCGTTGGGCGCACAGTGGAATCAGTTGTCGGACAAGGACAAGCAGGAGTTCGTCGATCTGTTCCGGACGCTCTTGACCAATACGTATGCTGATCGTGTAGAGACCTATTCGGGCGAGGGTGTGCAGTATCTCAACGAGCGGACTGAAAAAGAATATGCGGAAGTCCGCACCAAAGTGCTGTCCGGGAAAACTGAAATTCCCATGGATTACCGGTTACTGAACAAGAGCAATGACTGGCATGTGTACGATGTCGTGGTCGATGGCGTCAGTCTGGTGAACAATTACCGCGGACAATTCACAAAAATCCTCCACACCTCCTCGTATCCCGAACTCGTCAATCAACTCCGCAAGAAATCCGACAAGATCAAAGCTCCGTAGGTCCGGTAGGGAGCGAGCGATTCCGGCGAGCGCCATGCAGTGTCACTATTTGTCGTCGATTCGAAGCTGTCTGGCGTTGGCCGGCTTTCTGATCCTGAGCTTTCCGGCTCCGGCGGGCGCCGACACGCAGATTTTCCCGGTCCCTTCTGTCTCGACCAGCAGGAACGACGGCAATGACGCCGGGTTGATCGCACCGATTCTGATTACGGATCCGGACGGAGAGCTGAAGTATCTGATGGCGCCCATGCTCATCCAAAACTCGATCGTGGGCACTCGCGGGGTCTTCAATTTGTTCAAGTACGATCCGGGTGGACGCCAGATGCGATTCATCGCCTCGTTGACCGAACGGATTGAACGGAAGGTGTTGTTCGATTATGTCGATCCGGCATTCGGCAACGGGCAGTATTCACTCAATTTCGGCGGCACCTTTTTTAAAAACGCGACATCACGGTTCTTCGGGCTCGGCCAGGCCACGACCCAGGCCGATGAGTCCAACTATACGGCCAGGGAAGCGCGTGCCTACTGGCGGCTCGGCCTCTATGCGAATGAAGTGACGCAGATTTCTGTCGGGCAGCGGGTCCGGCAGGTGCAACTCCAGCGAGGGGCGATCGATCTGCCCTTTTCGGTTGAACAGTTTCCAACGGTTGACGGCATTCAAGGCGAGTCCATCATCATCGGTCACCGCGCCTCGTTTTATTACGACACTCGTGACAGTCTAGTTACCCCCACCGACGGCGTGGCCATCACTGCCTATGCCGAACTGAATCAGAATGTGAAAAACGGCGATCACCCGGTGTATTCGCGGTACGAACTGGAAGTCAAAAAATTGTTCCCGAGCGAGTCCAAGCGCGCCATTCTCGTCGTCCGCGCCGACTTGCAGGCGACCATCGGATCCCAGGTGCCGTTTTTCGAGCAGTCCTCGCTCGGGGGGCAGAACAACCTTCGCGGGTTCGGCCTGGACCGGTACATCGACAAACATTTGATTGCCTTCAGCATCGAGGAGCGAATTCACATCTTGAGGACGAAGCTGGCCGGGGTGACCGCGGATTTCGAGGTGGCGCCCTTTCTCGACACGGGGCAGGTCTTCAACTCATTCAAAGACGTCAGCTTTCAAGATTATCGGATGACGCCGGGGTTGGGGTTTCGCGCCATCGTTCGCCCCAATGTCGTTGGTCGGGTCGATTACGGATACAGCCGCGAGGGGGGCGCGGTCTTTGCAGGACTGGACTTTCCCTATTAACGGGTTGCCGGAGAACGGCTGGGACACCTGCGAAAAACGTCGAGGAAGTCTGGTGGGAAGTGCGGCGGATGCGGCTGCATACTGCCCCGGTACCACTGAGTGAACGGCCGAGGTTGCTCATGCGGTACACCATTCACTTGTTTTGTTTCCTGGCGATCGTGTGTGTCCTGCCGCGCGCCGCCGCAGCGGAAGGCTTCGGTCCGTTTCCAGTCCGAAACTTCCAAGCGCTGGACCAACTGGTTCTGGCCATGCCGGGTGAGCGGGCGACGGTGCTTCGCAAGGGCGATTTCGATGTGCGGCTGGAAGCGGCGAATACCGCCACTATTGCCAGAGACAGTGAAGCGCAGGCCCAGGTGACAATGAAGTTCGAAACGATTCGAGCCGGCCTGTTCCTCCGGTACGGTCTCACCGATCGATTGGAACTCGGCGCGGAGATTCCCGGCTATCATCGGTACCGTGGTTTCATGGAGGGGGCAATCATCGGGGTGGAACGAGGCACCACCGGCGTGGCGCCTCCGCGCAAGGCACTGCAAGGCACCGGCTATGCCTTTAATGTGACGAACGGCGCCCGCACGCTGTTTCAGGGATCCGAAGGTGCGACTGGCTTGGGAGACATCTCCTTCTACGGCAAATATCAGATTCTCAAGGAAACCTCCAGCCTTCCGGCCCTGTCGGTTCGTGTCGGCGTCAAGGCGCCAACCGGAGACACCGGCGAAGTGTTCGGTAGCGGGCATCCGGATGCCGGCATCGGCTTGGCGCTGGATAAGAAGTTCGCGGATAACTGGATTCTGTATGCGAACTTGAACGGGGTATTTCCCACGGGACGGATTGCCGGTTTGGGACTCCAGCCGGTGGTGAGCGGGTTGGTCGCGGTGGAATATCTTTGGACGGAAAACTTTTCGATCACGGCACAATTCGATTATTATTCTCCGCCGTTTCATGGGACAGGAACGCGAGTGCTGGATAAGGGGGTGACGGAGTCGGTGCTGGGGGTGAGTTATCGAATCCTTCCCGGTCTACTCTGGCAGCTGTATGGAGTGGAGAATCTTGATTTCATCACGGGAAGTGCGGCGGATTTTACCCTCTCCACCGTCCTCACCTACCGGTTCCGGTCCTAATCGGGTGCGAAGTTTTTACTGAGGGGGAAGGCAAAATCTTGACACAGGCAGTGTCATATGTGAGGATGAGCCGATTGTACGAACTTCTTCGCTGCTTCGCCGCGACCTTCTCTATACGGCTTGTTCCCACTGAATGAATACCTGCGCCCAATTGTCATCATTTGACAAGGAGATTGTGCAATGTCTCTGCTGAAAAATATCCACAGTCCCGCTGATTTGAAACGCCTCTCCCCTGAGCAGTTTCCGGAACTGTGCCAGGAGATCCGTGAGCAGATCCTTACGGTGGTTTCGAACGTCGGGGGGCACCTGGCCTCCAACCTGGGTGTGGTGGAGCTGACGGTCGCGCTGCAATATCTCCTGGATACGCCAAAAGACAAGATTGTGTGGGACACCAGCAATCAAGCCTATACGCATAAGCTGCTGACCGGACGCCGGGAGCAGTTCCATACGCTCCGTCAGTACGGCGGGTTGAGCGGGTTCTGCAAACGTGAAGAGAGTGTCTACGACACCTTCAATGCCGGGCATGCCGGCACGGGAGTCTCCGCCGCATTCGGCATGGTGGAGGCGCGCGATCAGCGGAACGAAAAACATAAAGTGGTCTGCGTGGTCGGTGACGGCGCCATGACGGCCGGGATGACCCTTGAAGGGTTGCACCATGCCGGCGGCACCAACAAGGATTTCATCGTCGTCCTGAACGACAACCAGATGTCCATTTCGAAGAACGTGGGGGCGATTTCGGCCTACCTGAACCGGACCTTCACCGGCGAATTCTACGCGCGTATGCGGGAAGAAACCGGTCAGCTCTTGCGGAAGATTCCCCATATCGGCCTTGAAGTGCAAAAAATCGCCCGACGGGCTGAGGAGTTGGCCAAGGGGGCGATTCTCCCGGGTCTCTTGTTCGAGGAGTTGGGCTTCCAGTACGCCGGACCGATCGACGGGCATAATTTCGAGCACCTCCTGCCGACTTTGGAGAATGTGCTGAAGATGAAGGGCCCGGTCCTGCTGCATGTGATCACGAAAAAGGGATTGGGTTACCAGGCGGCGATGGACAATCCGGTTTGGTTCCATGCCTGTCCGCCCTTCGTGCGTGAAACGGGTGTGCCGGCTAAGAAAGCCTCGAGACCCAGCTATACAAGTATGGCGGTCGATGCGCTGATCAAAGTTGCCCATCAGGATAAGCGGATCGTGGCCATTACCGCCGCCATGTGCGAAGGCACGGGACTCAATGCGTTCGAGAAGGTGTTCCCGGATCGGATTTACGATGTGGGCATCGCCGAGCAACATGCCGTCACCTTCGCCGCCGGTATGGCTGCGCAGGGCATGAAACCGGTGGTCGCGCTTTATTCCACCTTCTTGCAGCGGGCCTATGACCAGGTGGTGCACGATGTGGCCACCCAGAATCTGCCGGTGACCTTCTGCATCGATCGTGGAGGTCTCGTGGCGGAGGATGGCACGACTCACCACGGCGCGTTCGACTTCGCCTTCTTGCGTCATGTGCCGAACATGGTGGTGGCTGCTCCCAAGGATGAGAATGAACTGCAGCACATGATGAAGACCTGTGTGACTCATGACGGTCCCGCCTCCCTGCGGTATGCGCGCGGGGTGAGTCTCGGGGTGCCGATGGACCCCGAACCGACGACGTTGCCCATCGGCAAGGGTGAGTTGTTGCGGGAAGGAACGGATGTGGCAATTGTGGCGATCGGCGTCACTGTCTGGCCTGCCATGAAGGCAGCCGAACGGCTGGCGCAGGAGGGCATCTCCGCCGCGGTGGTCAACGCCCGTTTCGTGAAGCCTTTGGACACGGAACTGATCGTTAACGCGGCGAAGAAAGTACGCTGCCTGGTGACCGTCGAAGAAGGCTGCAAGATGGGTGGGTTCGGGTCCGCCGTCTTGGAGGCTCTGTCCGAAGAAGGTATCACCAACCTCAGAACGAAGATCATCGGCTTGCCCGATTGGTATATCGAGCAGGGACCGCAAGACCTGCTTCGCGAACGGTATGGCCTGACGGCCGACGGAATATACAATAGCGTGAAGGTCTTGTTCGGAGCCAGCGTGGCCACGGATGATGCCGCCAGGTTGGCATCGCTGGTGGGAAGTTTGCCGCACGGCGATGAGCAGGGTAGCTAGTTGACGTCGGGACGTATCTAAACCGGACACAGGCTGAGAAGCTGATGCATATCACGAGAAAAAAGACGCGGCAGATTCAGGCGGGGTCGGTGAAAATCGGCGGAGATGCGCCGATTTCGGTCCAGTCGATGTGCTCGACGGATACACGCGATGTCAAGGCCACAGTGGCTCAGATACGTCAGCTGGAGGAAGCCGGATGTGAACTCATCCGTGTCGCCGTCCCTGATGATGAGGCCGCCGCCGCGCTGCCCCAGATCAAAGCCGCGATGACGGTTCCGCTGATTGCAGACATTCACTTCGACCACCGGTTGGCCTTGAAGGCGGCAGAGGTGGTGGATTGCGTTCGTATCAATCCAGGCAACATCGGGGCCTGGTGGAAGGTGCAGGAAGTCATCAAGGCCGTCAACGAGCGGGGGATACCCCTGCGCGTGGGCGTGAACGGCGGCTCGCTCGAACGTCCGCTGCTGGACAAGTATGGCTGGCCCTCTCCTGAAGCCCTGTCGGAATCGGCTTTGAATGCAGTCCATGCCCTGGAAGACGAGGGCTTCACCAATATGAAGGTGTCGCTCAAAGCTTCCGACGTGCATCATGCCATCGACGCCTATTACCTGTTCTCCACGCAATCCAACTATCCCTTACATATCGGGATCACGGAGGCCGGTACGGCCATGACGGGTGCGGTCAAGTCCGCAATCGGCCTGGGATGGCTGCTCTCGCAGGGCATCGGGGATACCCTTCGCGTCTCATTGGCCGCTGATCCGGTGGAGGAAGTCAAAGTCGGATTCGAAATCCTCAAGTCGCTGGAGCTACGCCATCGCGGTATCAATGTGATCGCCTGTCCGACTTGCGGCCGCGTTGAGATCGATGTGGTACGTATGGCGAATGAGCTGGAAAAGAAACTCGGCCATATTAAGACGCCGCTCAACGTCTCCGTGCTCGGCTGTGTCGTCAACGGCATCGGGGAAGGCAAAGAAGCGGATATCGGCATCGCCGGCGGGGAAGGCAAGGGTATTCTCTTCAAGAAGGGCAAGTTGATGCGGAAGGTCCCGCTTGAAGAGCTCATGGACACGTTGATCCATGAGGTAGAACTGTTGGCCAAGGAAAAAGAAGCTGAAGCAACCGGTGCGGCACGCGAAGCGACCAGCACTTCCGACGGACATGTGGAGTCTGGGTGGGAATTGATCGGCCATGCCCCGGATGAGCATTCGACCATCGTTCGCGATATTCCTGTCCTGCCGACGAAACGCTGATCGAAAGCGGATTCCCCGCGGTTAGACTATGTGTGAGCATTCCTCCATTTCTCTGCTCTTCGCGGTTGAGTTCCTGAAGCTCCCCCTTCTATAATCCGATCCGTGGCGCCGTACCCAAGTGGCTAAGGGAGCAGTCTGCAAAACTGCGATGCGGCGGTTCGAACCCGCCCGGCGCCTCCAACCATTCCTGCAGATATCTCAGAGGGTTCGGTGATTCTGACCGGACCCTGTTCCACCCGCTGATTTTCGTTACTCCCGGTTCCACTTGTACTTTTCGTTGCAATGGCTCCCAAACTCGCTCGATTCACCCCTGTTCGTAGATGAGCCGGGGAGAGATGCGCGTATCGCATGGTCATCGTGATCGTGGAATGGCCCATCAGTCCAATCGTCTTTTCTGAAAACCCGCCAGGCTCTGCTCTTAGGGCATCCCATTTGGTCCAGTGGCTGCCCTCCGCACCTCGTTTCGGGAAAGGGGTAGACGATTTAGTCTGCGAGAGGTTTGGCTCTGCGCGGGTTGTGCCGGGCTCGGGACGACGATGAGACCATCGAAGGCATATGTCTCTGTCACCCGCGCGCGCTTTGCCATCCTATCGTCCAACCTTTCAGAAACTCAGCCTTCATTGGACGCGACGCGATGCTGAAAGGACGGAACCTCCTTCCTAGCCTACGACCAGGGGTTTATCCAGTGGCCCTTCGCGGGAGCCTGGGTAAGATTTGCGAGTCGGGCACCCCCATACTGAAAATCCGGGTATCCTGCCATACGAACAGAAATAATGTGTGCGGCATTGTCCGCGTGCCGCTTCTGCTATGTAGTGCGGCAGGAAGCAGCGTATGGCTGTAAAGCGCTTTACTTTGAGCTGCGATCTAAGCTGCCTGTAAGAGGATAAAGTGATCAATGTAGAAGTCATCCCTTTGAGGGCGAACTATGACTGACCCTTCCACGCAATTCGATAAATACTGTTCTACGGGAATAGACGGCCTGGATGAAATACTCGGTGAGGGCTTACCCGCGAACTGCTTATATTTAGTGCAGGGAGACCCCGGGTCAGGCAAGACGACGTTAGCGCTTCAATTTCTCCTTGAAGGCGTGCAGCTGGGAGAAAAAACTCTCTATATCACCCTCTCAGAGAC
>JBEIQG010000286.1:0-3621 GCA_040376625.1 Nitrospira sp.
CGACCAAACCACGATTTCCCTCGAGCGCGCCTCCAACGTCATCACCGATGCGATTCCGGACGTCACTCTCACGCTCAAGTCGAAAACCGTCACCACTCCCGATCCGGTACCCGTCACGGTGAATGTCAGCACGGATCCGGAGAGCGTCAAGACCAATATCAAGGCTCTGGTAACCGCCTATAACGACATCGTGAAGTTCGTCAACGAGCGGACCACGTACGACATCACGACGAAGACCGGGGGGATCTTCTTCAACGAGGGCACGGCCAAGAACGTCTTGAGCCAGTTGCGCACGGCCATCTCGGGGGAGGTCAGCGGACTCTCTACGTACAAGACGCTCGGCGAGGTCGGATTTAAGACGGAACGCGACGGGACCCTCACCATCGAAGACGCGAAATTGGACTCGGCGATGGCGAGCAACTATGTCGCCACACGCGCCTTGTTCGTGACGCAGACGACCTCCAGCGGTATCGCTGACCGTCTGGTGAAAGCGGTCGATTTCCTCGACAGCGTCGACAGCGGCGCCTTCACGGTTCGAAAGAACTCCATCACCAGCCAGATCAGCCGGCTCACAGATGAAATCGGCCGTAAGGAAGACGTGGCTGCGGCATACGAGGAGCGCCTGCGACTTCAATTCGCCTCTTTGGACGCGTTGTTGCAGAAACTACAATCACAAACCAGCGCCCTTCAGGCGCTCAGATAAGCCATAAGGTCACCATGATCGCCACTGCCGCAAACGCCTATCAACAGACTCAAGTCATGACCGCCAACCGGGTACAACTGATCGTGCTGCTGTACGACTCCGCGATCCAATCGATGGAGCTGGCCCGGGAAGCCATTCTGACGAACAACTACAAGGATAAGGCCCGTTTTCTCGATCGCAGTATCGCCATCGTCGGGGAATTGTCGAGCGTCCTGGACTTCGAACGAGGCGGGGAGATCGCGGTCTCTTTGCACCGGTTGTATGACTACATGGTGCAGCAATGTATCCAGGCCAATCTTCGACACAACGGCAAGCACCTGGATGGGCCGGTTCGCTGCCTGACGACGTTACGAGAAGGCTGGCAAGTTGTCGCACGGCAGGAAGCGGTGGCCCATGTCGGCAGGTAGTTCTCGAGATACCGGTCCTCTCCATGATCGCCGCTCCATCGAACGGCTCACCATCCAGGCTTTGGAGGCCGCACGGGCAGGGAATTGGGATGAAGTCGATGCCTGTTATAGTGCGCGCGGACTCAGCCTTGCCTCCTGCGAACTCGATCGCGCAGTCGCACAACAACTATTGAGCATGGATGAAGAAGTTCGCACGGCCATCCTGGTGGCACAGGCAGGGATATCCGGCCAATTGGCCGATGCCGCACAAGTGAAACGACACCTGCGCAAATTACGTGAAAGTAGCGGACAGCTGGACTCCGAACGTGTCACGATACATTGTGAAGCCTGACGCGCTTGAGCTCCGGCAACAGGCTTCGGTCGTGTTCCTCCACCGCAGAGGTTCGGTATGACTCCGTCTCATGATCGGTTTCGTCAGGCGCCCCAGACAGAGATCAAGAATGATGAGCGCCGCGAATGGCTACGCATCGAAGATCGCTTGCTGCTCGAGTACCGTCGTTTCGACGAACCGGCCGAAGCCATGAATGCCCATCTCCCTCCGGCGACAGAAGATACGATCGCCACGGCGGTGTCAAAACCCACTACTGATCTGCTGGTCAGGGCAGGCGAGACCTTTGCAGGCTCGCCGCTATTACCCTGGGTTTCGAAAATCGACTGGATGCTGGAAACGATTCTCAAGTCGCTCGTGAAAAGTCATCCCGGGAGCGTAGCCATCGCACGGCTGACCGATGTCGATATCAGCGCCGGCGGCCTGGGCTTCGATACCCCGCGTCAGTTTCAGGCGGAGGACCTGTTGGTGCTGAAAGTGATTCTGCCTCCATTCAGCATGATCCAGGCGACGGCGCGCATCATCCGGGTGACTCCGGCTGAGAGGGACTCGACGGGCTATCATATCGCCACACAGTTTGTGGAGCTGGGCGGGGACGAACAGGAACTGATTATCCGGCATATTCTGCAGGTGCAGGCCGAACGTCTGCGAGCGAGAAAATCCGCACACTGATTAGCGGGTGACGCCCTCGAGAGGAGCCTGAATCCGGCGGATGCGGCGCCCTATGCCGCCTCTACATGGGAAGGAATGGTCCCGGCCGGATTCGTTTCCGGGTGAGCCAGGAGAGGAAGAAGCGTCTGAGCGGCTTTCTCGAGCGCCACGGATGCGGGCGCCGTGGGCTCGAATTCGACGACCGGAAGATAACTTCGCACGGCGCGCGTCATCGCCGGATCATCCGGAATCTCCCCCAGCATCATCAGATCCCCGCCGACATATTCCTGCAACAGTTTCTTCAACTGCAGCACATTCACACGCGACTTCCCGGATACCCGATTCACGATCAGGTAGGGGTGAAATCCCTGGAGTGTCCGGCTGGCGGTCTCCTTGGCGTTGGGATCGGTTTCGCTGACGGCCTGGATAACCTCATCGATACTACAGAAATCCCGATCGGAGAGTGTCTCGGTGACGGCATCGCGCGACAAGAATGCCGACAACACGCGACGAATCGCGGCGAGCTTGATAAAGCGGTAGAGGTCGAGCACCGACGTGGGATCCGGAGTGGCCACTGTCAGGTAGTGGTCGGCCATCAGGAAAAAGTCCAGCGCATGGTAACTGGTGCCGGCGCCGATATCGACGATGATGACATCCGCTTGCAGTTGCCGGAAATGGCGTATCAACCGCTTTTTCTTGGCATAGGGCAGATTGGCGGTCGCCAGCGTGTCACCTGTTCCAGGTATCAGCTGGAGAAAGGGGTGTGCCGAGACCGTCTGAAGGACGTCCTCCAGACGTTCAACCCTTCGTTCAATGAAATCCGTCAAAGTGCGGGGAGGGTTGAGCATGCCGAACAAAATATGGGCATCGGCGCCACCCACGTCCAGATCCGCCAAAACCACCCGCTTGCCTTGTTTGGCCAATAACATGGACAGATTGGCAGCGAGCACACTTTTTCCTACACCGCCCTTACCTGAGCCGATTGAAACGATCATGGCCATAGGGAATAGTCTCTCGCCGTAGTGTGTGTTCGCCCTGTCTTCCTTCGGTCTGCCTGGAACAAAACATGAGCACAATTCACCGGTACCTCAGCACTCCTCGTCACCGCTCAACCGTCCTACCGTACTATTAAACCCCATCACCTAAGAACGGGCAACTAAAGTTTAAGACGGTGCCCACCGATAGCGTATCCGTCATGAATGATGCCATCACAACAACAACCAAAGTGAACCTCGACGGTACATCGCCAGCGGACAGCGAAATTCTAACCGTACTGGATGTGGCGCGCTTTCTGCGCGTACCAAAATCCACGGTCTATAAGCTCGCACGCCTCGGACAGCTGCCGGCCTCCAAAATCGGAAAGCATTGGAGGTTTCTCCGACGCGATATTCACGACTGGATGCACAACCGCACACAGCAGAACTGATCTCTTCCTAAAAGAGCATCTGCGGGGTTTCCAGGCACATGAGCGGCTCGGACGGCATGGCGGTCCGACGCTCGGGGCTATCACCACGGACGGGTTAGACGAGGGA
>JBEIQG010000131.1:0-10759 GCA_040376625.1 Nitrospira sp.
GCGTTCGCGCTTCAACCAGATCAAGAACGCCGGCGATATCGGCCCGGGCAGCACCGCGCTGATGCGCCAGACCCTGGATGGCAATGGTTCCGAGTTGGCCGAGGCGCTCAAGTATGTGGACGAACAGATGCTCAATGGCGTGACCGACAGCGCCAAGGCCACCATGCGTCCGATGCTGGTGCGTCCGCTCATGCAGTCCTTCGCCGTCCTGCTCAAGCCGTCCGAAGCGGAAATCAACCGCACTTGGACTGCTCAGGCAACGTAGCACGCCGGTCGGGCAGGCTTAGCTCGTAGAAGCCCTAGTTGTGGATAGGGCCTGGGCAGTCGCGCTTAGAACTAGGGCTCCTCCTAGTGGACCGGGATCGAGTTTCATGTATCCTGGCAATGGATCGGCTCCGCACCCACAATCCAGGAGGTGAGATCATGATAAACCCACGATTCATTCCCATCTGCTGCGGATGTAACAACGTGAGAGACGATTCAGAACATGAGGGTGGGGCCTCGGAGTGGGGAACGCTGGATTCCTATCTCGCCATGCATCACCTGAGCAGCGGAGACTATCGGCTCACCCATACCTATTGCCCATCCTGTTCGGTTCGATTTTCGAAACTGAGCCGTGGACATTCCGTCACCCCGGCAACCTCCGCAAGCCGATCGTTGTGAAACATGAACCGGAAGGCATGCAACGTATTCCGAACAACTCCGTCCGCCGGATGATCCAGCAAACTGCTCGGTAACGGCCTCGGCAATCGGCGACGTTTTCTCTACTGGGTCCCAAAACTTAGGATTCAAGGAAGGTAAAGGTCTGCCTTAACCGGAAGATGATCGGAAGCCGTCCGGCTACAAGAACTATCGTGCGCTTCTAATCTGATAAGTGCCTGAGGCGGAGCAATCCAGATTCGATCCAACGCGAATAGGGGCCATCGGGCGGGAAAGGTGACCGGGGCCGCAGGTTCCCCGAACAGTCGCCGCAGGCCTCGCAAGGATTTTCCCCGGGCATGCCATTCATTCATGTCGCCCATCAGAATGGTGAGATCACGCCGCTCCAATGCCAGCAGTTCAAGCAGTCGTTCCGCTTGCCTCGGACGCTCTCGAGGCCATAACCCCAGGTGCGTGTTGAGCACATGGATCGATCGGCCTGCGACCTTAAGGTCGACATCCAGCGCGCCCCGGGGTTCATGGCGACCGATGGAAAGATCCCACCGTCGCACTGCATCCACCGGATACCGGCTCAACAGCGCATTGCCATAGTCCACACCTTCCCGTGACCATACCGGGCCGGCGATTGCAATCATGCCGGTCTGTTTTGCCAGCCAAGGCAGGATCTGACCGCTGTCCTGTCCCGGAAAATCGACTTCCTGCAAAGCGATGATGTCCGTCTTGAGTTCACGGATCACATGCAGGATACGATCGGGTTCATATCGCCGATCCCTGCCGACGGCCCGGTGGATATTGTAAGACGCGACTCGCAGACGCATCCCGTTCCTATCCATCACACAGCCTCACACCGCCGGCGCCACCCGCTCGCCGGCCCCCGCTCCCGGTGCGGTCCCTCTGACGTGTAAGCGCCGCGACACATACCAGGCGAAACCCCAGGCCGCGGCCATGAGTAATCCTAACAGACCGAAGGCGAGGGGACTCGGACTACGAACCGCTTCAGCCAGCCGGTCGACGAAGACTGACATCAGCAGAATCCCGGGACTCATTCCCAACGCGGTTCCCAGCAGAAAATCGCGGAACGAAAGCGGGGTCGCCCCGGCCACCAGATTCACCATCGAAAAAGGCGCAATGGGAAGCAGCCTCACGATCAGAATAGCTGAGAACCCTCGCTGGACGATCCGGCGGCTCAAATGCGCTACACGCCGGCCGGCAAATCGCTGAACCCTGTACCTTCCCAACATCCGCCCCAGAGAGAAGACGGTGCCCGCGCTGAGCAGCGCGCCGGCCAGGGCGGAGGGAGCGCCGACCCACGGACCTAACGCGAGAATCGTCACCACGATCAATGCAGTAATGGGAACCGCGAGAAATCCACCCACCAGAAAACCGCCGAGCAGGAGGAACACGCCGGTCGGTCCATGGCCGAAAGCCTGCAAGGCCCCGACGAGATCGGGTATGCTCATCCACTCACTAAGCGGAGTCCATCGCCACGCAGCCGCCAACAGACCCAGTAAAATCAGCATCGTGTACCCAAGGAACACCCGGCGTCCCACTTTTACCCCTTCCCGGGGCTGCACCATCGTCCCCAACAGCTCGTCCGCAGCCATGGGCCGTTCGGGGTCGATGAGAAGTTGCTCCGGGATCGACATGGCGGCCGCAGGGCTCCTGTCGAAACACCCACTCTCCAGACTCCGGTCTCCGCCGCGCAGGTGATCGACGGCTTGGGCCAGCGAACCTAAGCGATGCGTATACTCAGCCACCAGCTCAGGCCCGACACCAAGGTGCTCCCCGATGAGTGCGTTGCGAAATCGCATAATGGCGGCCTGAAGCCCTGGCGCGTCGCCCGATTCGATCGCGAGATTACACTCCGTATCGAATCCCATAGAACGATTCGACACATTGGCGGACCCCACACAGACAACGTCCTCATCCACGACGAGCACCTTACTGTGCACCGCAACCATCTCTCGACCCTGCGTGCCCGGCACGGTCGGCGCATAGACACGCAAACGTCCATAGTGGTCCGCAAGTTCCAGATCGCTCAACACGCGCGCACGGAGGGCATCCATCGTTTGACGTTCCAACCATCCATCGCAGTTGTGACGAAGGACCAACACCACCTCCGGGCCATCCTGCTCCATGAGACGCGCTGCCAGAGCCCGGCTGATCACATTCGACGTAAAGTACTGCGATTCGATATAAATGGTGCGACGGGCGCGCTTGATTCCATCCAGGTAAGCCTGCTCGATCTCCCGGACCTCAGGTTGCCCCGCATACGCAGGCTGGGTGCGCATAATGCCGACATCGCACTGCTCCACATCGGGTACGAGGGCGCCCGGCCAGAGTTCCTCCACCGGACGTCGAATGGCCGCTGGAAGCCGCCGGCCCGTCGCGTTGAACCATCTGACACGCGCCAACTCGCCTAACGCCGCTGCCGCAGCGCCGGACACCATCATCTGAACATCGTGAAACGGTGGATACGGTCGGCCGTCCGAGTCGACGCGAAGGGGGTCCTGGCACGCGTGTGCAGAGGTGTCCCAGCGTGATTTTGCCAAATCCAGGCCTCCGGCAAACGCAATCGTGTCATCGATCACTACCAGCTTCTGGTGATGCGACGCACCAATGGGATGCTGACCGTCCACCTGGTACGACAGTCGGCGGTGGCCACTCCACCCCGTTTGAGCCGTCGGCATCCATTCACGCTCCATGGCGTAAATCATCGCGAAGTCCCAATTGAGCACAAAAACTCTCAACTTCCGTTTTCTCCGGAGAAGCGCGGATACAAACTCGCCGAGCTTGGAAGGAAAGTCCGACGGCTCCACCCCTCCCCTGACCAGTTCGACCTGCGTATCGAGATCCCACCCGACAATGAGGATGCTATGTTTCGCTTGCAAGGCGACGTCCCGAAACGCCTTGAAGTACGCTTCCCCGTCGATTAAAAAGGCAGATCGGTCGCTCCGTTCAACGCGCCAACAGGTCCGGCCTGGTACTAAAAGCGGGGACGTTGATTCCTTCCATTCCCGCGCCCCGTTGGACTGATCAAATTCCCTATCGACTTCCATTCGTTCCCTCCAGCAATCCTTCTCATTCTATCTGATCAGACAAAACCGGCGGGAGATGCGCTCTCTCGACTGCGCCTGTGACCTTACCTCAGCGCAGAGCGAAGCGCCCAGCTGGTCATACCCCTAGCTGTTCGGCGCGCCAGCCCGATGCCTCGAGAGGTTTTCCTAGTACCCCCCGATGTGGGAGCCGCTAGAATGAAGTCTCAATCTGAAAATGGGAGGCCGGTGTATGACAATCGCAGCATCAAACCATTCGATCGCGCAACACCGATTCGAATGTATACAAGCGTGTTTGGATTGCGCTCGCATGTGCAACACTTGCGGAGACGATATGATCGGCATGCCTCATGAAGGGGGAGAGAGTGATCTGATGACCCGTTGCATCAGGCTCTGCCGGGATTGCGCCGACATCTGCCTCCTTGCGGCGCAATGGATGGGCCGCACGTCGGCCTTTGCGGTCCAGCTTTGCGCGTTGTGTGCCGAAATTTGCGAGGTCTGTGCGGGAGTCTGCGAGCAACATGCACCGCACCATCCCCTTTGTGGAGAATGCGCGGCTGCCTGTCGCCGCTGTGCCGAACAATGCCACAAGATGGTCGTGGAAACCGTGCCGAGTTCATCCGGCGGTACGGCATAGGTACGGAGACTGCCGGCAGTATCAATCGGACCGGGGCGAGAGGGGGTCATCATGCTACGAACGATCATCGGAGTCGGCCTGGTGAGTGGAGCTTTGCTCACAGGGTGGAGTCCTTCATGGAGCGAGGTACCGGCACCCGTTCCACAACCTGGCCCCGGCCCGACCGTTCCGCCTAAACCGTCCGACCCGGTACCGGCTCCCCCGGATCCGAAACCGCTGCTCCCGTTCTCTTCGTCGGATCAACCGCAGGCATATCTCATAGCGGGTGCGGCGCTTGATCCACAGGATACCGTGTCGGGGGTGCTGGCAAAAGTCGATTTGACCGAGAAACAAGGATTACTCACGACCGATCTCGGCCGCGAAGTGGCCTTCAAGATTCCAAAACCCGAACTTTTTCTCAATCTGTCCGTCGGTCAACGTGTCACCCTTAAACTGGATGATCGACAACAGGCCATCAGGGTCATGGACACCACCGCCCCTGAGATCCCGCCTCCGTTCCCAGCCAAATAAACGGCCCGCCACAGGCTCCCGCATCGAACTAGGGGTTTCACTAGTGGGGCGATGTCGACCAAGGTGTTACTACCCCTGGGCATTGCGTAAGTTGCGTCTGGGCCTCCCAGGCTCCGTCCATGCATTGGCACACAGAGTCATCATTTACCCCCCGGTGTGTTTGACCGGCAGATGAATTCAAGCGAAACCTTCAGTTGGTTGACCGGCAGCGAGATGGGTGGCCGGATTCGGGCGTTCGATTGGCACCGGACTCCGCTCGGGCCCATCGAAAATTGGCCGGCTGCGCTCGTATCGACCCTCGGTGTCTGCCTCACCGCTCAAACTCCCATGGCCATTTACTGGGGGGCCGAAGCCCGGCTCCTCTACAATGACGCATGGCGGCCGGTCGTCGGCGGCAAACACCCCTGGGCGCTCGGCCGCCCCGCAAGTGAGGTCTGGCCCGAGCTGTGGGAAACCATTGGGGACTACTTTCTCAGCGTTCACGCCACCGGACAGGCGAACTGGCGGAGCGATGAGTTATTGCCCATGCAGCGGTTCGGATACACGGAAGAATGCTACTTCGACTACAGCTTGAACCCGATCCGGGGCCAAAACGGCGCGGTCGAGGGTATCCTGAATATTGTCCAGGAAACCACCTATCGGGTTCTGAACGACCGGCGCATGCGCCTGTTACGCGAACTGGCCTCCCGGTCGGGATCCGCCCATAACCAGCAGGATGCCTGCCGTCTGGCCGTGGAAGCTCTCGCCACGGATCCAGCCGATGTCCCCTTTGCCCTCCTGTACCATATCGATCGGGACCGCCGGCACGCGCACTTAATCGCTTCCACGGGACTGTCTCAGGAAAGTCCGGCGCGGCCACAGACCGTGAGTCTCACAGGGGAGGACCCCGACAACGGATGGCCGCTGTCAGCTCCTCTCCAAGAAGGGACACCGGTCGTCGTTGACGATATAGGCGAGCGTTTCGGTCCCCTTTCCTGTGAGCCCTGGCCTGAGCGGACCAGGCAGGCCCTGCTCATGCCGCTCAGTGCGGTGCGCTGGGATGGCCGTGCAGTCATCCTCGTGGCCGGGATAAACCCTCGCCGCCCGCTCGATGCCGATTACCGTTCGTTCTTCACTATGGTCGAGTCTCACATCGCCGGAGCCCTGACCAACGCGGAGGCCTACTCCTCTGAGAAACGGCGGGTCGAGGCTTTGACGGAACTCGATCGCGCTAAGACTGCGTTCTTCAGCAATGTCAGTCATGAGTTTCGAACCCCGCTCACTCTCATGCTCGGACCATTGGAGGAAGTACTTCGTGAGCGTCCCGACGAACTCCCCCTCCAAGTGATGCATCGAAACAGCCTGCGGCTGTTGAAGCTGGTCAACACATTACTCGACTTCTCGCGCCTGGAAGCCAGGCGGATCGAGGCACGTTACGAGCCGACCGACCTGGCGGCTTATAGCGCAGAACTCGCCAGCCAGTTCAGATCGGCTGTAGAGCAGGCAGGATTGGGCTTTCGTATCGACTGCTCGCCCTTGCCGCAGCCGGTGTATGTCGATCGGGACATGTGGGAGAAGATCGTTCTGAACCTGCTCAGCAACGCCTTCAAGTTCACCTTCCACGGCGACATCACGCTCTCACTGCATGCGCAGTCGAACGGGGCGGAATTATGTGTCCAAGATACCGGCGTCGGCATTCCAGCGGATGCCCTCCCAAGACTCTTCGAGCGCTTCTATCGCGTGCAGAATACGCGCAGCCGGACTCATGAAGGAAGCGGGATCGGTCTGGCACTCGTCCAGGAGTTGGTCCAACTACACGGAGGGACCGTCCGCGTGGAGAGTCAATTGGACCAGGGCAGTACCTTCGTTGTCACCGTGCCGTTTGGAAAGGCGCACCTTCCTCAAGAGCAGATCGCCGCACGATGCGAACCTGCGACATCCAGGACCGGGGCCATGCCCTACCTGGAAGAAGCGTTCAGCTGGTTACCCGAGCAGGAGGGCGGGTCGAGGGCATTGGTCCGGAATCCGGAGTCCGATCATATCCCCGCGTCCAACACAAGCGACGAGACGGCTCGTCCCCGGGTGCTCGTAGTCGATGACAATGCGGATATGCGGCAGTACATCGCCCGTCTCCTAGCGGACCGGTATCACGTCAGCGCGATGCCGGACGGCCTATCCGCCCTCATCGAAGCCCGGGGGCAACCGCCGGATTTGATTCTCAGCGATATCATGATGCCGCAACTGGACGGATTCGGGCTCCTGCAGGCCTTGCGCGGCGATCCTGCCCTAAAGACCATTCCTGTCATTTTGCTCTCCGCGCGCGCGGGAGAAGAGTCCAGGATCGATGGATTGGGATGCGGCGCAGACGACTATCTCGTCAAGCCTTTCGGCCCCCGCGAATTACTCGCGCGCGTCGCCACTCATCTCAACATGGCTCGCGTCCGGCGTGAGGCGCAAACGGAAATTGCAAAGAGCGAAGCGAGATTCAAGGCCCTTGTCAGTCAAGCCGCGGCTGCGGTTGCGCAAACCGATCTCAGCGGTCGATTCCTCTTCGTCAATCAACGCTTCTGCGAGCTGCTCGGGTACAGCGAATCCGAACTGCTCGGGATGAAGATGCAGCAGGTCACCGATCCGCAGGACCTGCCGGCCAACCTCGAACACTTTCATCGCTTGATCGAAGGCGGTCCGGATTTCGTCATCGAGAAACGGTACCGGCGCAAGGACGGTTCCGCCGTCTGGACGAGAGTCAGTGTCGGCGGTGTCCGGGAGAACGGCGAACTCCGGTATATTCTCGGAGTGGGACTCGACATCACCGACCGCAAACGTCAGGAAGCGGAACTGCTGGCCCTTACCCAACGACAATCCCTCTTGTATGACCTCGCGGACGTCGTGAACCGGGCGGAAGCGCTGACGGACCTTTATGACAAAGCGATCAGCACCATCCTTCAGGCTCTGCATGCCGATCGCGCCTCGATTCTTCTGTTCGACGACGACGGCCTGATGCGATTCGAAGCCTGGCAGGGTCTGTCGCCGGAATATCGAGCGGCGGTCGAGGGCCATTCACCCTGGACGCCGGACCGGCAGGATCCACCGGCTATCTTCATCCCTGATGTGAGTGAGTCCGACCTCGATTCTTCCTTGCGCTCAGTGATCCAGAGGGAAGGTGTCTCCGCGCTTGGCTTTATCCCGCTGACCTTCGGCGGCCGCTTGCTTGGCAAGTTCATGGTCTATTTCAATCAGCCCCACATCATGGATGAACAGGAAATCGGCCTGGCTCAGACGATAGCCAGAACCCTGGCCCTCGGTATCGAACGGGCCCGGGCCGGCGAGCTGTTGCGGTCCAATGAGGAACGACTTCGTTTGGCCATGGCCGCCGGCTCAATGGGCGCCTGGGACATGGACCTCTCCACGGGTGAACTCAATTGGGACGCCAAACAATACGAGCTGTTCGATAGACCGAAAGACAGGCCCCTCACCCATGTCGAGCACTTCTACGAATCCATTCACCCCGACGATGTGCCCCGCGTCAGAGAAGCGGCTGTCCAGGCTGAACGGACGGGCTCCTTCTCTCATGAATTTCGAGTGATCGCGCAGGACGGATCGATCCGCTGGCTCTCCGGACACGGGACGTCAGTCAGGAACGACAAGGGTCAGGCGGTCCGGATGGTCGGGATCAATTACGACATTACCCGCCAAAAACACGTGGAGGAAGCCCTCCAGCGATCTGCCGCCGACCTGGAGCAGCGCGTCGTGGAACGCACCCTCGAACTGTCCCGCTCCCAGGAACAGCTTCGGGCGCTGGCCACCGAATTGAATCTCGCCGGACAGCGGGAGAGACAACAGCTGGCAACCGAACTGCATGACTATCTGGCGCAACTCCTGGCACTGAGCCGAATCCGTTTGGCCCAGGCGAAGCAGCAGCCCATGACGGAAGTCTTGGGTAAGATTCTGAACGAGCTGCAGGACGTGACGGATCAATCCCTGACCTACACCCGCACCCTGGTGGCACAGCTCAGCCCGCCGATTCTGAAGGAGTTCGGATTGCCCATAGCTCTGAAGTGGCTGGCGGAACAGATGATACAACGGGACCTGCACGTGTTCCTGGAACTTGGGACGGATCAACTCACCCTGCCGGAAGACCAGGCCATGCTGCTGTTCCAATCGGTACGCGAACTGCTCATGAACGTCGTCAAACATGCGTCTGCCAAACAGGCACGGATCACGGTCAGGGAAGAGGAGGGATGGCTGCATGTCACGGTCGCGGACCAGGGCCGAGGCTTCTCCCCTCCGGACTCCATTCCTCCGGAGGGCGCCACAGGCATCCCGGGCTTTGGGCTCTTCAGCATACGCGAGCGGATGCTCGCGCTTGGCGGGCGTTTTGAATTACGCTCCCAGCCCGGTCAAGGCACCGAGGCCACGCTGACCGCGCCGTTGGCATCGGTCAAGGCAAACATGAAACCACAGGCGGGAGAGGAGGGGATTGTGTCCCATCCTCTCCCCCACAATGGGACAGGCGTGGCAGTTGAGCGGCAAAGCCCGGCCGGAAAACACCAAGCGACCGATCGGCCGATACGTGTCTTGATCGCCGACGACCATGCCATGGTGCGACAAGGCCTTTGCGGACTCCTGGCCGCCTATGTGAGCATGCAGGTCGTGGGAGAAGCAGCCGACGGTGCTGAAGCCGTTACCCTGGCGATACGATTGCAACCCGAGGTCGTCCTCATGGATGTCAACATGCCGCAAATGGACGGAATTGAAGCCACCAGACGGATCAAGCAGGTCCTCCCGGCGACGATCGTCATCGGACTCTCCGTACAAAACGCAGCCCATGTGGGACGTGTAATGAAAGAAGCGGGCGCTGCAGCTTTTCTGAACAAGGAAGCTGCGGTGGAAGACTTGTACCAGACGATCCAGGTCGCCCGGAAAGAACTGCTACAGGTTCCATGAGACGATTCCAGCAGGCTCCCAGCCCTCTTTTATCCGCTGCGATCCTCTTGTCGATTGCGGCGGTGTTCGTCGCCGATTTTTATACTCCGCTCGGCATCACCGTCTGGGTCCTCTACCTGGTCCCGCTCGTGCTGGCCTATCTCTTCTGGTTTCCGGTCACCCCTTTTGTCGTAGCGGGGGCCGTCACGATCCTGACGGTGGCAGGCCTCCTGCTGAGCCCTGCGGGTGTCGATCCGTTTATCTCGCGTATCAATCGTCTGGTCGGAATAGTCACCTGCTGGGCACTGGCGGCCTTCGGCGCGCATTTCATCCGCAACCGGCTCGCGATGCGCAAAGAAGAATGGATACGGGCTGGCCAGACGCTGCTCAGCGAACGGATGATGGGAGAGTTGCCGCTGACCAGCCTGGGCCAAAACCTGTTGCACTGCCTCGCCAGATATGTGGGAGCGGAAGCCGGCGCCATCTTCGTCGATGACGGGAGCGGCTTTCACCGCACGGCGACCTACGGTGTCCCGGAAGGCACTGCCATGCTCGAAAGGGTGACAGGGGGCGACGGACTCCTGGGCCAGGCGCTCCAGCATAAACACACGGTTGTCGTGCATGACTTGCCGGAGGGGTATTTCACCATCGGCTCCGGATTGGGGCGGAGCGCTCCCCGCCACCTGATGATCGCCCCATTGGCCGTCGACGGCCGCGTCAATAGCGTCTTGGAACTCGGATTCTTCACCCCCGTGACGGAGGCGGACCGGGAGTTTATCGATCGCGTGGCGGAATCGATCGCCGTCGCCGTCCGGTCGGCCCGATACCGCACTCGCCTCCAGGATCTCCTGGAGGAGACCCAGCGGCAGGCCGAAGAGTTGCAGGTGCAAAGTGAGGAGCTTCGCGTCGCCAATGAAGAACTTCAGGAACAGAGCCGGGCCCTGAAGGAATCGCACGGCCGCCTCGAACAGCAACAGGCGGAACTCGAGCA
>JBEIQG010000110.1:0-11794 GCA_040376625.1 Nitrospira sp.
TCATACGAGATCCCGTGGAATTTTCGCCTCGCCTATGTGTATAAAGGAAGGCTCATTGTCACGCGGAGGATTGTCAGCGCCTATGTTTCTGTACCACGCCGCCAGGGGAGGGTGGCCTTTAGTCTTGACCGCGGCTTTGCTCATCCTGCCCGCCGTGACCGGCGCGCAGGATGACTCCTCCGCACTTCCGGCACCGGAACCTATTCGAGAAGAACCGCTCCCCCCTGAATCGGTCGCGCAGCCGGAATTGCCGGCGCCGATACCAACTCCCGTTCCATTGAGCCTGTTGGAGACACTGACCCAGGCCCGCCAAGCCTTGCACCTCGAACCCGATGCGCAGGAGCCCCGCCTCACGCTGGGGCGCACTCTTTTCCAGCTGGGCGATACCGACGGCGCCATCGATGAGTACCGGACTGCGCTGCGATTCCACCCGACAGTTGCGCAGGCCCATCTCCATTTGGGCACCGCGCTCATGGCCAAACAGGACTGGCGCAGCGCGATGACGGAGCTTCAGGAAGCCGTCCGCCTTGATCCGACCCTCGTGCAGGCGCACTACAGCATGGGGACGATTCATTACACCCGGGGAAACGTCCAATCGGCCATCAAGGCCTATCAGGAAGCCCTGCGGCTCAAAGCGGATTTTGCCGAAGCCCACTATCGGCTCGGACTGGTCATGAAAGTTGCAGGGCGTGAGAAAGACGCGGCGCAGGAACTGGAAGCCGCCGCGCTGGCAGGATTAGCCAAGGCCCAATACTTTCTCGGCAATGCCTATCGCTCCGGTCAGGGTGTGGAGAAAAGCCAGATCATGGCCATCACCTGGTGGGCACGGGCCTTCGAGCAGGGTTTGCCGGAAGCGGCCCAGTCCTTGACCCAACTCAGGCGGCTCGCAGCGGTCAGAGGCCCACTGCAGACCAAACAATCCAAGGCGGCGGCGGAGGCCTTCAAGAATTATTGCGATCAGCTCTGGCTGGATTTTCCCGATTTGGATCGGGGAGATCAGGCCACCGAAACCGTCGGCACCACCTTACTCAAACAAGGTCGCACGGGCGAGGCCCTGCCGGTACTGCTACGGGAAGCCTATGCGCTCAACGACATCTCCCACGCGGCACTGGTTCATCTCTACGAACAGGGCCTCGACGGCCAGCTTCCCCCCCATGGACAATGGATCCTCAGCTACCTGGAATCGACTGCCTCGGACGGTGCCGTTCCGTCCCGGACCGCCCTGGCTCGCATCTACGCCAAAGGACTCGGCCTGGCACCGGACCTTGCCAAAGCCAAGAGTTATCTGAAAGGCATGCCACGGGAAGAGGCCAAACGTATTCTCGACGAAATCACCCCCGAGACGCCGAAACCGTAGTAAGCTGTCGAATAGGGTTTCAATCGCCGCGACATGCCGGCCCGCATGTCTCACGGGCAGGAGCAGAACCGCTCGCAGGTGTTCGCACAGTCCGTCCGACCTAGAGCAACGCGCCATGCTCGCGCTCTGTGGGAACAACGACGGACCTGCCTACCAACCTGCTAGTCGTCATCACCACCCATGCAAATAGCCACTCGCCTGTTCGTCAGGAATGTCTGGCTGCAAGCCGTCGTCATGGCGCTGCTGGCCGTCGCACTCAGCGAGGCCCTATGGGCGCCGGCGCCTGTGACTTACAGTGCGCTGGAATGGGCGCCCTACGACACCTGGATGCGACTCCGCTCGCAACCGGGTCCGGACTCGCCCCTGCTCCTGGTCTCGAGGGATCGGGCCAGCGAGCAACAGTTCGGCACCGGGCTTTGGGATCGCAGCCTTCCGGCCAGGCTCGTCACCGCCTTGCACGATGGGGGAGCAGCGGCTATCGGGCTCGATATTCCGCTGGATTTCCCGAGCCCTCCCAACCTCGGCGGCGCCGTCAGCGATGCGCTGCTGATCGAAGCCGTGACATCCGCCGGAACCGTTTCCTACCCTGGTTTCCCGGCTGCTTCCATCGAGGCGGAAACAGCACTCTCCGCCCTGACCGCCCGCAATGTCACAGCGGGCCGAAGCACCCTACAGCCGGTCCTGGACCTCGATCGCATCGCGCGCCGGGCCGGGCTCTTTCACGGAAACGGATCCGACGAGCTTCCAGCCCTGGGCTTTTCCTTAGCGACTACGTTCTGGCAGGTTCCATTGGGTCAAGTGGAGCGCCGCTCCGGACAAGTTCGGGTGCAGAACGCACGTTGGCCCGACGGCACGACGCGGTCCTTGACGATCCCGCTCGATCGTCAGGGCCGACTCCTGCTCAATGTCGTCGGACGACAGGTTCCCAAGGCGTTTGCCCGCACCACCGTGTTGGAACTTTCCCGCCTCCTCGACCGGAAAGATACTGAGGCGCTGAGCGCGCTGGTCAACGGCAAGGTCGTATTCCTGATGACCCAACCGCACTCGCAACCGGAACGCACGCTCCCCTCAGGCGACGACGCCTCGGACATTCTGCTCCAGGCGCACCTGCTCCACACACTGCTCACACAGGATTGGATTCACGAGCTCTCTACGCTTCAGCGGCTACTGGTCACCGTTTTTCTCTGTCTCTGTGTCGCCTGGACGATCCTCCGGCGGACGGATTGGAAGGGGCTGCTCCTGGGCATCGGAAACCTTCTGCTGTATCTGGCTGTCGGCTTGATCTCCCTTACCGAAACCCATTGGGTACTGCCATTTGTGATTCCTGTCACGTCAGCCGTCACGGTGCTTGTCGCGACCAGCCTGCTGGGGCAGATCATGGCAACCAGGCGCCTGGCCTTGCTGGAGCAGGACATGCTGGAGGTTCAGCAAAACCTGGTGGCCGTTCGCGAAGCGCTGATCTATCGAGAGACCGCCGTAGAATCCCTCGAAGAAGATCTCGAATCGGCTCGGGCCGACATGTCCCACTCAGCATCCAGAGAAGCCGAATCGACGAGACTCGCCGCCGATCTTCAGCTCAAAATCGCCGATGCCCAGGCGCAGGAGGAAGCGACGCGGCAGCGTATGAACGAGCTCGAACGGCAGCTGCAGAACCTGCGGGCCGCAACCATCAGTTCAGCGCCTCTGGGGAATGCAGAACAGGAAACACTCCGCCGGGAATGCGAGCGAATGAACATCGTCACCAGAACCCCTGCGCTCCTGACCATGTTTCGCGATCTCAAGAAAGGAGCCCGTTCCACCGTCACGGTCCTGCTCACCGGTGAACCGGGAACGGGAAAAGAACTGTTTGCGCGGGCCGTGCATCGCCTGAGCCTGCGGGCAACAAAGCCGTTTGTTGCGGTGAACATGGCGGCGATCTCTCCGGAACTCTTCGAAAGTGAGCTCTTCGGCCACGTACGCGGCAGCTTCACCGGTGCACTCACGGACCGTAAGGGCTATTTCGAACTGGCGCACCAAGGCACTATTTTTCTCGACGAAATCGGCGACCTTCGCCTCGACCATCAAAGCAAACTGTTGCGCGTAGTGCAGGAGCGGACCTTCTATCGTGTCGGAGCGACGACCCCCACCACGGTCGATGTCCGGATCGTGGCTGCGACCAACAAGGATCTTCAGCGCGGCGTGTCGGAAGGCTGGTTTCGCGAGGACCTGTACTTCCGGCTCAAGGGCCTCGTCCTCCACCTTCCGCCGTTGCGAGACCGGCGCGACGATATTGCGCACATCGCAGAAGCTTTTTTACAGGAAGCCGCAACCCAGTCGCAGCACGCGAACATCCGGCTCTCGGAAGAAGCACTGGCGGCCCTGCAGCAGCGGGCATGGAACGGCAACGTGCGGGAGCTGCGTCAGTGTCTCGAACAGGCGATCGCGCTCTCCGACGGACCCGTCATCACAACCGCCGACCTGCGCCTCTCCTCGGGGGAACCTTCACCCGCCGCCACGACCGGAGCCGGCCCGCTCCTGCCCGATCCGGCCGGGGACATCGCCGTGCTGAACCAACTGCGCCGGCACCGGTTCGATATGCAAGCAACAGCCAAAGCACTGGGCTGGGATCGAAGCACGGTCACACAACGGCTGAAGGGCCTTTGTTTTCAGGCACTCGTGGAGTCGGGACGGGATCAGACCAGAGCCGCATCGGCTCTGGCAGGAGACCCATCGTTGCTCCGCACGGTCGAACTGAAATTGATGGACTACTACGGCCATTTGATGGAAACGATCGGACCCTTCACCTCCGCCGAAGAAGCCCTACTCGACTGTAAACGGCGATTCAAGAACCTCCCCGAACGGCATTTTAAATCCGTCGAGGCCTTAGTCCGGCAACATTTCCGCTAGAAGACCTGGCTCACGGATGCTCGGTACGGAGTTGCAGCTATTGCTATGATCGATACGTTCGGCAAAGAGCAGTCGGAATTAAGAAGCACCGCTCGCGAGATCCTGTCATGAGCCCGACAGCCGTCGTGCATTGGACCGAGGAAGGCCGGCCCTATTCCGCGCGCTGGCGTTCGGAATGGGGAGCCCCGCCGCCTGCACGTGTGACCATTGCGGACGACAACATGACTGCCGACGCGGCTCACCGCCTGGCTTGCGAAGGAACCGCCCTGCTCTGGCGAGGCGACTTCCAGAATGCCCGGCAGCTCCTCAACGCCATGGCGCGACGTGCCGACCGCCATCCTCCCAAACCGGGCACCTCGCCGGCTGAATCCTTTCATTTTCATCGGCAAACCCAGTCTCGCCGCGCCCGCATCCTAGGCATGCTCCTGGTGCCGCTTGAGGAACAGTACGAGATTCGTCTCCGCCGTGCCCCCGATCTTCGACTCGCCTGCACGGAAGCCTATGGCCCCTATGATGGGCCTGCTCTGGTCTCCCTCCGGGAACTGCTGGGCCTGGTCGGCGCGCACGAATGGCGCAAGAACGGGATCGTCGTCCCGGCCCTCGGGGATCGCATCCATCCTCACTATGGTGTCTTCTCGCCGATTCGCAGCGAGTACGTGAACCTGGTGGCCGAGGCGCCGCTGCCTTCCTCCGCCCTGGCATTCGACATCGGAACGGGCACCGGCGTGCTTGCGGCGGTCCTGGCTCGCCGCGGAGTTGCGCACATCGTGGCCACCGACCAGGACCCTCGCGCATTGACCTGTGCCCGTGAAAATCTCGAGCGATTGGGGCTCAGCGGCCGGGTGAACGTGGTGCAAGCGGATCTTTTTCCCGAAGGCAGGGCGCCTCTCGTGGTCTGCAACCCGCCTTGGGTTCCGGCACGGCCGACATCTCCCATTGAGCAGTCGATCTACGATCCGGAAAGTCGCATGTTATCCGGCTTTGTCAACGGCCTGGCGGCCCACTTAGAGCCGGGGGGAGAAGGCTGGCTCCTGCTGTCCGACCTGGCCGAACATCTGGAATTGCGGACCAGGGCGGAATTACTCCTCACGTTTGAGCAGGCAGGGCTTAGCGTCCTCGGCAAGACCGATATCCGGCCGCATCATCCCCGCGCATCCGACCAGGCCGACCCGCTCCGCGCCGCCCGTGCGGCGGAGATGACATCACTGTGGCGGCTGGGGGCCCGCTGAAGGAACAATCGAGGCAGACGGTTCCATCATGGAGGTGAGCTTCACGGGAACCGGCCTTGCGGGTGGACAGTGACCGAATGCGCAGAACTTGCCTGGTGACCACCTTCTCACCTGCAGTTCTTTGATTTGGCACAACTTTCGAGTCGTATCCCCCTTGGCTTCATAAATACTCAGGGTGAAGCGCTCATTCTCGTCTCCACTGTCGGTGTCATTCCAACGGTCGAAATACATTTCCCCCTTGAAGTTGAACACCCCGTAGAGCTGATAATTGGTTGTTCCGGCTACCCGTCCATCTCCGCGAGGATTCTGAACGACGAGATCGGTCAGCACCCGGTCGATGCCGCTGAGATTCTCATTCAGCACGACGATGGGAGCAGAATAGGCTTGACCGACGGATCCGCCGTTTCTCAGATGGCAGAGCGACGAATGGAGCTTGAGAACCGGCTCGGCTTTTCCGTCATTGTTGATATCGACGCGGGCCATATAGGCCCAGGGCTCCTCCCTGGTCCCGATCCTTCGAACCGGATCCGCGTATTGATCCTCGCCCAGGTACCTGTCATCGGCGAACTCGTCACCGGACGCAAGATACCGTAACGCTTGCTCCATCGCAGCGATATGGCTCCCCACATCGAACGGCTTCCACTCAGGCGCTTCCAACCCAAGCTGACCGCTATAATCCCGTTCACAAGCCGGGTGCACCGTCATCCGCTCTAGATTGCGTTTACAGGCTTCGCAGACGTCCACCTGCGCACCAATCAGCAACTGGTAGTCGCCCGCCACTGCCGAGGCGCACATCGCCAACCACAACACCAACAATGAGAGAAAAGAGTGTTTCATCCGACAACTCCTCATGCCCTACCTCTTTGAAGTGCGACGGCCTCCGCCATGCACATCGCATCCTTTGTTTGACCGACTTCCGGCCCCTGTTTGTGCCATGTTACCGCAGCATCGAAAACTCGCAACAGATTTTCGGGAACGAAGCCGTCGCCAGGGGATTTCAGGCTATCCGGAATCGCATGGCACGACCTGCGAGGAAGGGATGGTCTGACTATCCCGCCTCGTCTCCCACGCACCCCGATGAGGGGCTAGCCCCGCATCCCCGCTGATCCCCGCATGCCGCCCAGCTCTTGTGCGGCGGCAGTACTTTCACAACTCGTTGTTCCTCATCGTTTTCTTATCATCAACCGTATCGCTACGCCTGGCCTCCGCCTTGCTCTATGCACCGCCCGACGGCGGGCATCCGGCAGAAAGGAGGTGAGCACCAACAAGCCGATCCCGCATGCACAAGGTCGATCGAATCATTCACCCGCAACCAATGAGCCGGAGCGATCCGGCTCCCGAACAGAAGGAGCAGGCAACCATGCAGAAACTCCCTACAGCTACCGTGAGTGCAGGACCAGTCGCCCCCACCCTCGTCGGCCCGGATCGGGACATGAAGGATGTCTATATCCTGAGCGGGCTCATCGGGTTCCTGGCTATTGCCGTGTCGGCATTCTGGTACTACTCCCAGGCCGACGAAGCAGCCCACAGCAACCCCCCGGCAGAAGCCTTGAATAATACCCAGATCTCACAAGTCCTGAAAGACTCTACCGAGCGCGCGCCGGTCTCAATCCCGACTCCAACGACGCATGTGGACACAGCCCCGCTGGCGGCCAGAAGCACCGACATCCTACACGACGATATTCAATTTGAGATCGGCCGCAAGGGTTTGAGCGACGACGGAAAGGCCTCCTTGCAGCGCCACGCGGAATTCCTCAAAAGCGAACGGGATTGGGGCATTCTGCTCCAGGGCTACACCGATCAACAGGGCTCGATGAGCTTCAACAAAATCCTGGGGATGAAGCGCGCCGAGACCGTCAAACAACACTTGATCGCATTGGGTGTGCCGGAGTCGTCGATCCGCACCGTGAGCCTGGGTGAAGAGGGAGCCCTCTGCGTCGACAACAGCGATTTCTGCCGCCGCATGAACCGGCGTGTGCACCTGGAGATACGCAAGGTCGGTCAGGAGCACATGGTCGTGCCGATGATTGCGACTGAAACAATGACCGATCCGTTCTCGAACAGCGTCGATCTCTCGACTGAAGCCGCTGAGAGCGAGACGAGTGGCGAGAACCCTCCACTCACGACCTCCGACCCGACAGAACGTACTTCCGAGCCGACCGACGGCAACTAATAGGCTGCCGGGATCGTCCTCGGGAAGGAGCCCCGTCCTTCCCGGGGACAGCCGTCCAACATCCATCACCTATGAATCTGACGAAACGAGGCTCCGATGTTGAATGACCATATCTGTCTTATACGACCACGCGAGACACTCTCTGCCGCGCGCCTGTCCCTCTGTGTTTCTTTGCTCGCACTGGGGCTTGGCGCTCCCCCTCCAGTCACCTCCTATGCAGAACCGGGCGAGTCCCTGACGACCGGCATCGTTCCCACCATGGGCCTCAACGAGGTGACGGAAGGCACGCTGATGTTCCGGACCGACCAAGCCGGACGCTATATCCCGGCACCCGTTCTCAAGACCGATGTGCAGATCGCGGTCACCGGAACAATCGCCCGCGCGACCATCCGGCAGGAGTTCACCAACCCGAGCAGGAAGAAAAGCGACTGGCTGGAAGGCGTTTACGTGTTTCCGCTTCCCGAGACGGCTGCCGTGGATCATCTTCGCATGCAAATCGGGGAACGGATGATCGAAGGCCGGATCAAGGAGCGGACGGAAGCGAAACAGACCTACGAGCAGGCCAAGCGGGAAGGAAAACGCACCAGCCTCGTTGAGCAGGAGCGCCCGAATCTCTTTACCACTTCCGTGGCGAATATCGGCCCTGGCGAGCGGGTCACGATCGAATTCGAATATCAGGAAACCGTCCGTTACGAGAACGAACAGTTTCAGCTCCGCTTCCCTATGGCCGTCGGGCCACGGTACATCCCCGGAGTACCCGTGGTCGTCGAAGGACAGGATCCCAAAGGCTCTGGCACCGGACCCGACACCGACCGCGTCCCCGATGGCTCCCGGATTACCCCGCCCGTGCATCCACCGGGGAAGGGCGCGATCAACCCCCTGAGCCTGTCGCTCACACTCAATCCGGGCTTTCCTCTTGCCAAGGTGGAATCGCCATTTCACCCGATCATCAGCCTTCAGGATCAGAACGGTGGATACCAGATCAGTCTTCGGGAGGACGCAGTGCCGGCCGATCGGGACTTCCAACTCGTCTGGCATCCTGCCTCGCGCCCCGAGCCGTTGGCCACCATCTTTACCGAACAGAAAGACGGGGCGACCTATGCCCTGCTCATGCTCCTCCCTCCGACGTTGGACAATGAGAAGGCACCGCGGGTTCCACGAGACCTCACGTTCATCATCGATCGATCGGGATCCATGGCCGGCACCTCGATCGAACAGGCCAAGAGTGCGCTAGTAGACGCCCTCTCGCGGCTGACCGCACAGGATCGTTTCAACATCATCCAATTCAATCATACGGTCCGGTCGTTGTTCCCCATGTCGCAACCCGTGACGACCAAAACGGTGCAACAGGCCATCCGGTACACCGAGCACCTCACCGCCGATGGGGGGACGGAAATACTTCCGGCTTTGAGACAGGCCCTGAAGAGCCCGCAGGACAGCACACGGCTCCAGCAGATCATCCTCATCACTGACGGACAGGTCGGCAATGAGGAGGAGCTCTTCGAACTGTTGCACCATCGGGTAGGGAGCAGACGCCTGTTCACCATCGGAATCGGCTCCACGCCCAACAGTCATCTGATGCGGAAGGCTGCCGAATCAGGCCGCGGCACATTCACCTATATCGGCAACGTGAATGAGGTGAAATCCAAGCTGGACGGCCTGTTCAAGAAACTTGAGCATCCGGTACTCAATGACCTCACCACCGAAACAGCCGGATGGTCGGGGCTCGAACAGTTCCCGGCAACCATCACCGACCTCTATGAAGGCGAGCCCATCGTGCTCGCGTTCAAAGCCGATTCGCTGCCGGCTCAGGCCGTGCTGCACGGACAGGTTGGAGCCGCACCATGGTCGCTTCCCGTCTCGTTCAACCACGCCAAGAGTCATGGCGGGCTCTCGGTTTACTGGGCCCGGCAAAAGATTTCGGCGCTCATGGATGAGACCTACAAGGGCGGCGATCAAGAAGCGATCCGAAAGGCCGTGCTGGATGTCGCCCTTACCCACCACCTGGTTAGTCGATACACCAGTCTGGTCGCCGTGGATGTTACCCCGGCCAGACCGACGGATTCTCCGGGAACCGACCGTGACCGCATCGCGAACCTGATGCGCGCACAGGACCAGACCCCCCTCATAAGCCTCCCCAGGACTGCGACTAACGGATACCTCCGGGTGCTGCTGGGAACAGCCTGGCTCATGCTGGCCTGTTTGCTCTGGACATTCCGCCGTGTGGTCGCATGAGTCGAACCAGACCGGGCTCCCGCCTGCTGACGATACTGATGGGGGGACTTGTTGCCCTCGGCTGTTGGCAGGTCGGAGAAGGCTCGTGGATCTATGCGAAGGCCGGGCTCGCGCAGGTTCTGCTGCACCGAGCCTGGTCCCGCGCCCTGGCAGGAGAAGCCGAGCCCAAACCATGGCCCTGGGCAGACACCTGGCCGGTCGCGCGGCTTCACATGCAACACCCTCCGGTCGATTTAATTGTTCTCGCCGGCGCCTATGGCCGCACCCTGGCATTCGGTCCCGGCCACGTCACGTCCAGCGCCCTCCCCGGGCACGACGGCACGGTGATACTGACCGCTCATAGGGATACGCATTTTCGTTTCTTGAAGGATCTGCGCCTGAACGATCGGTTCGATCTGACGGGAAACGACGGGACGACTTGGCACTATCGAGTCATCGAGCAGCTTGTCATGGATTCACGGCGGTCGTTCCTTGCGACGGCACCACACACACAGGACCTGATGCTGGTGACCTGTTTTCCTTTCGATGCGATCCAGGCCGGCGGGCCACTGCGCTACGTGGTGCGGGCCGAACGGGTGATGGGTACTGACCGTTCCTGAATGTCGCGGAAGACGTGCGTGACCGCAATCCACCGGAACGCCAGGCGCATAAGGCCGAAGGGGACCGTGTCTCCGGATAAGAAATCAGGGGGGCTGGGCACAACCGGGGAATGGGCCGGTCAGGCGGATCGTGCTTGCGGCTCATCAGGCTGATGGGGCCGATCTGTCCTGACCGAAGCGGGCGCCTCCGAATCCACTGTCACCAGTCGCAGACGGGTGGTTGCGGCAACCGACCAGCGGGCATAGCCGAACAGCCCCCACAACAGAATGGCGCCGACCACATAATGCGAGAGAAACAGCGTGGTGATGGGATGCGCCGCCGCTGTGTCTTGCCCCGTAAAGATCACAGGAGGCGAAATGAGCATCAGGCACAACGCCATTCCAACCCCCCAAGCCCCATGCGATGCAATCGGCAATCGATTTCCCACATACAGCGACAAAGGCAACAACAACAGCAGGTAGTAGTGACTCCAGGAAATCGGACTGATGATCAGGGCCAGGCAGAGCACCATCGATAACTCAAGATACCGGGCCTCTCGAACCTGCACGCCGGGATCACGAAAGAACACCAGCGCGGACAATCCGACGAATACTACCGCGCAGGCTCGTTCCGCCATCTTCACGGCGCCCCCTACTTCGACCGGCTTCCAATCGTACAGCTTGGCATCGTCCTGTAGTCGCAACAGGACCCCCTGGATGGATTGGACGTTGAAGGCCGTAAGGCCCTCGTTCGAAAAGGGCAGGATGACTTCCCGATACCACTCGACATGGTGGCTCCACCCCGCATACCAGAGGGACAAGGCGGTCACCGTTACCAGCGTGATGCCATACCCGATCACCACCGCCCAACGCCGCGTCCCGAAGAAATACACCGCAAACAACAACAGCGGCAGTTTGATAATCGCCGCCAGTGCGAAGCAAACTCCTGCGCCCCGGTCCCACGTTTTGTCCAGGCAGACGACACCGGCGATCAGCAGCAACAGGGCAAAGTGCGTCAGATTTCCTTCCTTGAGACTGTAGACGAGCGGCCCATTCATCGCGAACAACAGCAGCATCGCCCACGCTTTCGACCACGCTCGATCCGTCAGCGACCAGAGCAGGGCGAGGCTCACCGCGAGGCTCGCCAACGAAAGTCCCATCAACAGCCACTGCGCATGATGCAGGGTCAGAAATGAGAAGGGGGTAAAGAGAAACGCCACAATCGGAATATTGACAAAACCGCACACCGGCGTATCCCAGCAGCGTACGTACAGGTGAGAAAGATCCTCAAGAATGGCGCGGCCGGCCGGGTAATAGGCGAGGTTGAAATCGGAAA
>JBEIQG010000124.1:0-11157 GCA_040376625.1 Nitrospira sp.
ATCATCCACCAGGCGCGGGAATCACCGAAGCCCATCGGAATCGAAATCGACGCTTCAGGAAAGAGAAAGCGAGTTCCGGTGGGCGCATCGAGATATTCACTGAGGGGCAGGAGATCGTCGCCCGGCGCACCGAAACCATGGAGGAGCACCACCAGCGGACCGTTGCCCCCTCCCCTATCGTCAATGCCGCCTGTCAGGCGAACCGTGAGGCCACCGAGTTTGTCTACACGCATGGATTCAGGTCTCCCGTTCTATCCGTGACTGGTGATTCCTGTGTGCGATACCGCTACGACGAGCAGCTGACGCTGAGGTGTTTGCCCCAGTTCGGGGGCGCGGCGGCGTAGGAATTCATGCCGGGTTGTTCTGTGTAGGGCTGCTGCAGCAGGGTCAGCAGCCGTTCGACCTCCGAATAGTCTTTCTGCTGGGCCTTCTCAATGGCCCCTTGGGCGAGATAGTTGCGCAGGACGTATTTGGGATTCACCCGATCCATACGACTCCGCCGCTCATCGTCGCGGCTCTGCTCGCTCTGCAGCCGTTCGCGATACTGAACGGCCCAGGCATCGAACCGCTCCGGATTCAGGAAATGTTCCCGCAGCCGTTCGTTCTTCTCGCCGGAGTTCGATGAAAACGTGCTCAATTCGCGCCAGAAGATCGTGTAATCGACGCGGCTGCCGACCATGAGCGATTTCAATTCTTGCAGCAGAGCCTCATCTTCCGCGCGGTCCTCCACCAACCCCAACTTGGCGCGCATGCGGTTGTGATAGTGCCGATCCACGCTGGCCTGGTAACCATCGAGCACAGCTTTCAGCTCTTCCTTTGGAGCGAACGGCAGCAGGGTTTGCGCCAGGCAACTCAGGTTCCAGAGCCCGATGTAGGGCTGCTGGTTGAAGGCGTAGCGCCCGTTATAGTCCGAGTGGTTGCAGATGAAGCCGGGATCGTAGTCATCCATGAAGCCATAGGGGCCATAGTCCAGCGTGAGGCCGAGAATCGACATGTTGTCGGTATTCAACACGCCGTGCGACCAGCCCACCGCCTGCCAGTGCGCGATCAGTTTCGCCGTGCGCTGGACCACCTCGGCAAAAAAACGGGCATATTTGTCGACTGCCTGCGCAAGTTCAGGGAAATGCATCTCGATGGTGTAATCGGCCAGCCGCTGCAGATGCTCGTGCTGCTTCCGGTAGTAGAAAATTTCGAACGTGCCGAAGCGCACATGCGATGGAGCCATCCGGACGATCGTCGCGCCGGTTTCGACCTGTTCGCGATAGACCTTGTCGTCGCTGCCGACCAGGCACAGCGCGCGCGTCGTGGGAATGCCGAGTCCATGCATCGCTTCGCAACAGAGATATTCACGGATGGCCGAACGCAGCACCGAACGCCCATCCCCGTCGCGCGAGAAGGGCGTCATGCCCGCACCTTTGAGATGGAGATCCCACCGTTCCCCGCGCCCGTTCTTCACTTCCCCGAGGAGGATCGCGCGGCCATCGCCGAGTTGCGGCACATAGACGCCGAACTGATGGCCGGAGTAGAGCATGGCCAGCGGTTCCATGCCGGGAATCAGCAGGCCCCCCCCGAACACTCCGGCGAACTCCGCTCGCGCCGCTTCAGCCGGGTCGAGATCGAGCAACTCCATCGCGGCCCGGTTCGCGCTGATGAGAAACGGCGCAGCCGAGAACGGCGTCGGGTTCACCTTGGCGTAGAAGACCTCCGGCAGACGCGCGTAGCTGTTATCGAACGTGAGGGTTTCGAGACTGTGGGCTGTCATTGCGCTTCCTAACCTGGTTGCTACCGGAAGTTGGTTTCGATGTCGGATTCCAATGTGAAGACAAAAATGCGCTCCCCGATCACGGTGTCAACGTCGGTAAACAGCGCCGTCACTTTCGCACCGATCAGATCCATCACCTGCTCACAAAGGCGCTCACGACCTTGCGCGATCAGGTTCTGCCGAAGCCGTTTCACCATGTCGATGCCTTCAGCCGTCTTAGCCAATTGCCGCTCGGCCGGCGTCAGCACACCCTTCAACCGTACAACGAGCATATCGCGCACGATAAACACCCGGACCTCGTCCGGACCGCGGCCCAGAAACTCCTGCTCGAACTTGATGATGGCCGTCCGGACGGCGGCTTCCGTCTCTCCCTTGCTCGCCACAGGCATTAGATCCTTCTGAGATGATTGATCGAGATGACGCGCGGCCGATTATAGTCACCGCCGCGGGCAGACTCCAACCCCCTTCACCCTGTCGGCAAATACAGCAGCGCGACACCGGCGACGATGTGCCTCGGCTTCATCTCCCGACCCTTGTGCATCGACTTTTTACTTGCAATTACAAAGGCACGCCGCTACATCTACCGTAGTTTTCCGGTGGTGCCGCCGAGAGGCCGTGAATCGCGCGTGGCCCGGACCCACCACATGGATGTGTAAGACAGGCAGTAGGGTCTTGCCGGTGTTTCCATTCAGGAAAAGGCCGGGGACAGTGCAGGCCAGTCGTTGGTACCTTGTGTCAAGGACCGTCGGCTGGCCTTTTTCTTTGCATGGGAAGTCTCAGTATGGGCCATAGGGGGTCGGCATGTCGCTTCTAGCGCTCGTCCCGCTGTCGCCGCTGCTGACGGCTTTCATAGTGATGACCGGCGATCGTGCGGAGCAGGACCGGAAGGCCAAGTCCGGCTTATTTCCGGTTGCGGCGGCGTTTCTCGGCTCCCTCATCGCTCTGGTTGCGGTCACCTCCGGAGATCCGATCAGCATCCGGTTCTACGATTCCGCCTCCATCGCCAACCTTGCCTTCCCCATCGGGTTCTACATCGACCGGCTCAGCGCGGTCATGATGGTCCTGATCACCGGCGTAACCATGCTCATCTACCGCTATTCGATGGGCTACATGTATCAGGATCGCGGATACCGCCGGTATCTCGGAATGCTCGGCATCACGACGTCAGTGCTCCTCTGCATGGTCGCGAGCGCCAATCTCGTGATGTTGTTTGTCTTCTGGCAGATCCTGTCCTGGCTGTTGTTTCTGCTCGCGCACAACCACGGGCATGCCGCCACACTATCCGGTGCGGCGAACACCTTTACGATGTTGCGACTCAGCGATGCGGCGTTTCTGACCGGCATCGTCCTGGCCTATTCGCTCTACGGGACGTTCGAATTTGATACCCTGTTTGCACGCGCCGCGGAAACACCCGTCACCCTGTCCCTCTGGCCGGCCCTCGGGTGGGAAATGAACGGCGTCACAGCAGTGACTCTGCTTATTTTTATCGGGGCGATGGGTAAGTCGGCCCAGTTTCCGATCCACACCTGGCTGCCACGCTCGCTCTATGCGCCCACGCCGGTCCATGCGCTCCTACACGCCGGCATCATCAATGCCGGAGGATTCCTATTGAACCGTCTGGCTCCGCTCTACGGACTCAGTCCGGCCACCCTTCACGTGGTGTTTGTCATCGGCATGCTCACGGCGATGCTCGGCGCCACCATGATGTTGACGCAGAACGACATCAAGAAAACGCTCGGCTTTTCGACGATCGGTCAGATGGGCTACATGATCATGGAATGTGGGCTGGGCGCGTTTTCCCTCGCCGTGTTTCATTTGATCGCCCACGGTCTGTTCAAAGGCACGGTCTTCCTGAATTGCGGCAACGTCATCCACAAGGCCCGCCAGGAACCGTCGTTTCCGCCGATCGACCGAGAGGCGGAGGAACGCGAATTTTCCAATCTGACCTGGTCCACCGGCTTCCTGACCACGCTGCTGTTGCCGCTCGTGATCCTGCTCGTCACGCACGGTGTCCTGCGTATACCGCTCATCGATTCACAGGGGACGGTGATTTTTCTGTTCTTCATCTGGGTCACTTCCTCGCAGGCGATTCTCTCCCTGACACGTATTCGTGCCGTGGCCTCCTGGAAGATTTCCGCCGCCATGCTGCTCACGCTCATCATGGTGGTCTTCACCTACCTCTTCGCGGTGGAGAGTTTTACCCATTTTCTGTATCCGAATCCTGACGCAGTGGCGGCGTATTTCAAGGCCGCGGCACTGCCGGGCCGGCTCTTCGACAGTCTGGTCGTGGGCACGACGTTGTTGACGATTCTCAGCTGGATCTATCTCTATGCGCATGCGCATGGACGCACGGTCACAATTCCCGGCTGGATCGAGGCCTTCCTGGTCCGCCTCTATGTGCTGTGCGTGAATCGTCTCTATCTGGATCAGCTCTATCTCAAGTTCGGCCGGATCGTGACGCTGGTCGCCCATCACCTGGAAAAGCGGTTGTCGTGACTATTCAACGCAGCCACAAGCACAACGCCACGACGCGGACCGTCCGGGGCCGGCTATGATCGAGACCTGGATGACACCGTGGTTGCTCATGGCCGTGCCCTTCCTCGGCGCATCGCTCAGCCTGCTCCTCGGCGCATCGCTCCGGCGAATGAAGACCTCAGCGCTGCTGACGACGGTCGCCAGCATGCTCGTCGTCATCGTGACGCCCTGGGCGTTAGGCGACACGCTGGCCGGTGTGCCGTTTCTCTGCCTCCTCCCGGTGACGGCCTTTCTTTCGCTCCTCGGCCAACCGTTGCACCGCGACAATACCCCTGCCTGGACCGCAACGCTGACGCTGCTGGGACTGGGACTTGGCATCCTCACCGCTCAAGCACCGGCGCACGACGTCATGCTTTTGATACTCCCCGGCATGCTCTGCATCCTGCTTTATCGGCATCAATCCGGGGCTACGCCGGAGACCTGCCGCGGACTGTCGGCCTATGGAGTGAGCATGGTGTCCGCCGCGCTTGCTCTGTTGCTCCCGACATCGGCCTCGACGGTGGCCCTGCTCGTCACGTGCGCCACACTGCTGCCGCTCCTGCCCGTTCACAGCGGATTCATTGCGACCTTGACCGGCTTACCGGGCAATCTGCCCGCGTTTCTCGTCTTCCTGCTGCCGACGATCGGCTTTCATACCTTCCTGACGTTGCTCCCGAACCTGACCGTTCCGACCCTCCACACCGTGGCGATTCTCGCGTTGGCGGGCGCCGTGTACGGTTCGCTCCGGGCACTGATTCAAACGCGCCCGCTGCCCCGGCTTGCCTATGCCGCCCTCGCGTTTTTCGGTCTGCTCTGGTGGTATATCGCCGAGACCGGCACCGCTCCCATGCAAGCAACGGTCTATCTCAGCGCCGTGGGGCTCGCGGCCAGCGGACTGCTGCTGGCCGCGTATGCCATCCGGGCCCGGTATGGCGATATCGATCCACGCGCACTCAGCGGGCTCGCCTATCCCATGCCGCGCTTCAGCACGCTGTTGGCGCTCCTGGCGCTCGCCGCGCTGGGCATGCCGCCCTTCGGAGTATTTTCCGGATTCCTGGGCATGCTGCTCATGCCCACGTTTACACCCTCCGGGCCCTTTGCCGTCGTCATGCTCGTTTGGCTCACAGCCTCCTGGTACTACACCGACTTCGTGCAGCAACTCATCTTCGGCCGGCAACGCGTGGATGTCCGGTACCAGGACTTGCGTCAGACGGAGTTCGCCTCGCTGGTGCTGCTGCTGTTGTTGCTGCTGGCCCTCGGCACGGCCCCCTCGCGCTTCTTCGACTCCTACATACCGGCACCTCCGGCCACTGTCGCCATGCAGGAGGGGACATGGATCCGGTGATCCGTACCGACGACCCGGCAGACCTCGAAGCCCGCCGCATGGAACTGCGGGGCACGATCCGCCTCGCCAGCGAAGTCATCGCGCAGTATTGGCCGATGCGGACCTTCGTGCATCACAATCCGCTCCACAGCCTGGAGTACCTTTCCTTTACCGAAACGGTCCGGCGTGGCTACCAATTCCTGGGCGGCAACGGTTATCTCCCCGGGGACATGTATCGTCGCTATCTGAACTCGGGCAGGATTCTGGTTCGCCATATCGACGAGGCCCTGGCGCCCCTCGCGCTCGAGCAGGAAGTCGATCTTGGCCCCTGCCGCATTGCTCATCGCGACGTGTTGCGAGCGTGCCTGACCCATGGACTCTGCAGAGCGACCGACGAACCGCTGGATCGGTTGATGGAACGGGAGCCGAACGAGGACCAGGTCGAAGCGCTGGCAGAGCGACTGGGTTCGTTCGCCGCCCCGACGGCGGCCGAACGGATGGCCGCCACGATTCGGACGGATTCGGACGAGCTCGGACCCCATCTCACCCTCTCCAACTGGTGTGACCGGACGCTGGGAACCCGGATCGTCGAACAGATCAACAGCGAGCTGATCAAATGGTGCGAAGCGTTTCTGGACGAGGGCCACGCCACCTGGCCGATGCCGGGCCGCGACCAGGGCCTGTACGCCGCCTGGAAACAGGTGGCCGGGAAAGAATGGGCGACCTGCGGCATTGCGGACAGTCGCCGAAAAATTGCGGCGCTCCCGGAGCATCCCGAAGACGCCGTATTGGACTGCCTGGAAGCGCTGGCCATCCCCGTGAAATTCCGGCAGGACTACCTATCGCTCCAACTTGCGGCCCTTCCGGGTTGGGCCGGTTTCATCAAGTGGCGCGCGGAAGAAACCGGCTATGTCTGGCAGCAGGCCTACCCCGCCGGACTGGTGAAATTCCTCGCCGTCCGCTTGTGGTACGTGCGCGAACTGGTCCAGAAAGTCTGCCGGGAAGAATTGGGCATCGAAGGGAACTATCCCGCAGTGATGGACTACATGGCACGGCAGTCTCATGCCTACTTCCTGCACAAGGAATGGGTCGCCGGGCGACTCCCCGCCTCCCTGGCCGACCGCGTCGCCCGCCTGCATGCCGACACGAAAGGCCGGCGGCAGGGAGCCCCGTCCCTCGCCCGTGAATGGGAACAGCTCTTCCATCACGATCAGATCGAATTCGGACCGCGCCGCGAGCGGGCGGCACAGCGGGTCATGGCGCGCCGCCTCCTTACGCTGGCCCAGGCGCTCGAGATCGTTCCGGCATTACTGATGGACGGTCCGCCGACGGAGCTTCGCACCCTGCTGGATTGGATCGAATCTTTCCCGGAATCTGCGCATGGTCCGGCATGGCTCAAAGCCTTCGAGGCCGGGTATCAGGATCACCTCTTCGGCATGTTGCTACGCGCGCCGGTCAAACCTCAATCGACCGCCTTCGAGCACCACCCGCCGGTACGGCCCCACTCTCAGTCGGTCTTTTGCATCGATGTGCGATCCGAGCCGTTCCGCCGCCATCTGGAATCCACCGGCGCACACGACACCTATGGGTTTGCCGGTTTCTTCGCGGTCTTCATCCGATATCGGGCCTGGGGCAAGGAACATGAGACCGAGCAGTTCCCGGTCATCATGCGGGCGAAAAACGAAGTACGTGAAATCCCCCGCAGTTATCTGGATCATTACGTGTCCAAACATCAGTCGCGCGCGAAACTGGTCCACGCCGGACATACGTTGCTGCACGATCTGAAGGAGAATGTCGTCACCCCTTATGTCATGGTGGAGTCGCTGGGCTGGTTCTACGTGCTGCCCCTTCTGGGTAAAACGATGTTGCCGGCCCTCTATAAACGCCTGACTGACTGGATGAAGCGGTTGTTTGTCCCCCCCATCGCCACGATTCTGACGGTGGACAAACTGGCGCCGGCCGAGACCGAGGAAATGGTGGTCTCCGAGCAGCGGGCCTTGATCTGGAAAGCGCTACGGGACCGGTTCGGCCTGCGGGGATCGCGGGTCGAGGCCGAATTCGTCGAGGCCCTGCGGCGACAGGCGCTGGACGACGATGCCCCGATGGAACCGTTCCTCAGCGACGCCGCCAAATCGGTCGAGCTGTCCATCGAACAACTCGCCACCTTCCTCGAAGAACTCCGGCGGCAATACGGGATCAACCGCCGTGCCGCCTCCCGCCAGAAGGAGCGGATCACGCGGACCGGCTTCACGCTCGAAGAGCAGGTCATGACCGTGGAGACCGCCTTGCGCATGATGGGTCTGGTCAGAAACTTCGCTCGCGTCGTACTCTTCTGCGCGCATGGCAGCACGACCGAGAACAACCCGTTCGAGTCGGCGCTGGATTGCGGCGCCTGCGGCGGAAACGAGGGCAAGCCGAACGCGCGCGTGCTGGCGGCGATGGCCAACCGTCCGCCGGTCCGGGAACGCCTGGCGAAGCGGGGCATCGAAATCCCGTCCGACACTCACTTCCTCGCCGCGCAGATCGATACCACGACGGACGAGGTGCACCTGTTCGATCTCGAGGATGCGCCGCCCACCCACCGCAAGGACCTGGCCCGACTGTACGACGACTTGCGCGAAGCCGCGCAACTGACCAGTCAGGAACGCTGCAGCCGGTTTCCCGATGTGAGGACAATCCTGTCCCTCGATCACGCCTCAGCGCATGTGGCCGGACGGAGCGCGGACTGGAGTCAGGTGCGTCCGGAATGGGGCCTGTCCGGCAACACGACGTTCATCATCGGCCGCCGGGAGCTGACCAAGGGATTGAACCTGGCCGGACGCGTCTTCCTTCATTCCTACGACTTTCGGGAAGACCCGACGGACCGCTGGCTGGAAGTTCTGCTGACCGCGCCGCAGGTGGTGGCGCAGTGGATCAATATGGAGCATTATTTCTCGGCCGTGGACAATGAAGTCTATGGAAGCGGAAGCAAGATCTATCACAACGTCGTCGGCCGCATCGGCATCATGTCCGGCCCCTGGAGCGATCTCCGGCTCGGGCTGGCCTGGCAAACCGTCATGAACGACGACATGCCCTATCATGAGCCCATGCGCCTCTTGACGCTGGTCGAAGCGTCGCGCGAGCGGATCGAGACACTCATTGCGCGGCACGAAGTGCTGCAGCATTTCTATCACAATGAGTGGGTGCACCTGGCCGCGTTGGACCCTGAAGACGGAATCTGGTACCGCTACATGCCCTCAGGGGTCTGGCGCCGCGTGAGGAATCCCAGTGACACATAAATTGCAACCGGCATCACCCCGGGAGAGACCTCTTTTTTCAAAGGAGTGGAGACATGGCCGCACTCACGTTGCATCCCATGAAAGAAATCCGCGTCATCGTGTCGGGTGAGCACCGGCCCTTTGTCACCGAGTTATTGGACAAGGTGGAGGCGACCGGCTACACCATCATCGGCAATATCTCGGGGAAGGGCCATCATGGGGTGCGTGAAGCCCACTTCATGTTCAGCGAACAGGAGAGCCTGGTCATGATTATGGCGGTGGTACCGGAAGAAAAGGTGGAACCGGTGCTGGCCGGGCTCCGGCCACTGTTCGAACGACATTCGGGTGTCATGTTCGTCTCCGACGTCACCGTCAGCCGGCGCGAATATTTCGGCAGAAAGAGCGCCAAGTCTTGACCCCGAACCCACGGCTGGTGAGCCCGCAGGCCGTGCGGCCGACCTTGTCTTCTCAGCGACGATTGTCTACAATGTGCCCCCGTTGGCCTGTAAGAGGAAGGACGGCACGTGAAGGGACTACGGTTTGAACGGCTCGGGCGAGACCGCCACTACAACATCATCTTCCACATCGGCAGCAGCTATGTGCCGGTGAGCGACGAGACCATCGAAGAGCTGAAGGCTCAGACCCTGCTGTCATCCGAGCGTTTCCTCGACTTCCTCCTCGACAAAGTCGGCTACACCAGTTACCTCAAGGACCAGATCCGCGCGGAGCTTCAAGCCGCCGGAGATCCCATGACCCAGATGACCGTCCTGCAGGGCGCCATCCGGGAACTGTAACCGGCTGCTGAAAATTCCCTTCAGCTTTGTTCTCAATCGTCCATCCGCCTCAACGTACAGGAAGTCCTCCTCGGCATCCGAACTCCCTGCGGCCTTGCCGGTCTTCTGGTTCCTTCACCCCAGAGGCCCACATGCATGATTCTTCAACTACGCACGTCGGTCGAGGTCCTTCCGCGGGCGCGCGACCCGTGAGCAAAAAGAATCACGTATAGGGGCCTTAATCCCCTGTTTGGCCGCTGGCGAAGAGGGCGTTCATGATGGCGTTCTTTTTGGTGGGATCTTTTTCGAAACGGATGGCTTTGGAGAAGTTTTCGGCGGCGCTTTCCCGTTTTCCCTTGGCGGCGTAAATCCTTCCGATTCCGTAAAGGGCCTGGGCTTCCTCCGGGTTGGCTTTCACGGCTTTACTGAAGGCTTCCATAGCCTCCGATGCTCTGGACTGCTCCATCAACAACCAGCCGAGTGCGGTGTGGGCTGAAGCGAGGTCCGGGTTGAGCTGCGTGGCTTCACGATATGCCTTCAAGGCGAGGTCCATCCGTCCCTTGGTTTCGTAGACTCCGCCCAGCGCGAAATGGATTTCCGCGTCGCCGGGATTGAGCCGCAGGGCTTCTTTGTAGGATTGCAGCGCCGGTTCGAATTTGCCCTGCTCCGCCAGCGCACAGCCGAGATTGGCATGGGCCAGCGCGTCGTTGGGATTCAGCTTGATCACTTCGCGGTATTGGGGAATGGCCATTTCAAGCCGGCCTTGTTCCTGATAGGCCACGCCGAGATTCGTGCGTGCCGGCGCAAATTCCGGGGCGAGCTTCACCGCCTCGCGATATTCCTTGATAGCCATTTCAAGATGGTCGGCACGCTCGTGAATCTGGGCCAGAAAATAATGGGGATAGGGTGATTGTGGAGCCAGCTTCGCGGCTTCTTTGTAAGATGCCATCGATTGTTCCGACTGACCGGACTGCGCCAGAAACAATCCCTGCACCAGATGTGTCTGAGCATTGCCGGCGTGGTTGCCCGCGATGGATTGCACCCAGTCCCGCACACGCTCGATGTCCTCCGTCTCCTGCAGCGCGCGGGCATACACCCGCCAGGCGTCGGCGAATTCTCCGCGAATCAGGTGGGTGACGTTCAAGGCGAAGTACGGGCGGGGATCCTTCTCACCCGCTGTCTCCACCGCGCGGGCCCATTCCGCTGCCTCATACCCGACCCGATCCCAGTCGCCTGCCAGGAGGGCTGTTTCGATTCTGTCTTGGTGCATACTCATGACGAAAGCGGCGCGCCGTTCAGCGCGTCAGGGCGTCCTGCACATCCGGCGGAGTCGCCTGCATGCGCGCGCCGAGGATGGGATATCGTTCGGTCAGTTTCTGTTTCATGAGCCAGGCAATGGTGCGATAGGACCAGTGCCCCTTCACTCCGGATCGCAGTTTCGCAATGTACTCCGCTTCCGCATAGTCCATCTTGAACAGGCAGCGCACGGAAAAACCGAAGGGGATGGCGTACATGGCCGCCTCCTGG
>JBEIQG010000008.1:0-36214 GCA_040376625.1 Nitrospira sp.
GGCTGCTCTGGACCGAGGGTCCTCTGGCGATGAACCTGTCCGATGCGCTGCTCGATGCGGCGCTCGCACACCCTCACTCGCCGATGGCGAACGAATCAACCCTGCTGACCGGCATAATTTCCATGCTCGTATTGGTCAGAAAGCATTCCTTCGCGCGCTGGAGGTCAGCGAGGTGATAGCGACCTTCCCGGGAAGGTAATCCCTCCTCTCGCGCGAGGGTCATGACGATGGCTCTCGTGATGCCGTCCAGGATGCCGCAATCCAGGGCGGGGGTATGGAGGGTGTGGTCGGAAATGAAGAAGAGGTTGCTGACCGTGCATTCGGTCAGCTCTTCTTTCCAATTCAAGAACAGGCTGTCGAAGGTGCCTGCCGCGATCGACTCACGTTTGGCGAGAATGTTGTTGAGGAAATTGGTTGATTTAATCTGCGGGGAGAGCGCTTCGGGCAGATTCCGTCTGGTTTTGGCGACGGTCAGCGACACACCATCGCGTGAGAGAATGGGGGAAGAGGGGAGGAGCGGCTTAGCCATGATGACCACGGTAGCCTGTGGGCACAGGCCGGGGTCCAGGCCGATTTCCCCCGCACCGCGTGAAACGGTGATCCTGAGGTAGGCATCCGTCTGCTCATTGCCGATTCCGTTCCGGCGCATCGCTTCATGGAGCAACTCCGGCCACTGTGATTCCTGGATAGGAATGTCCAGACCGATGGCTTCGGCGGAGCGCCGGAGTCTGGACAAGTGTTGGTCGCGCATGAAGATGCGGGACCCATAGGAACGAAGGGTTTCGTACACGCCGTCTCCATAGAGAAATCCATGGTCGAATACGGAGACCATGGCCTCTTCCTTGCGCACAAACCGATCATTGAGAAACACCCACATCAGCGTTCAGCCTCCAGTATTCTAAAAAATGCGCCCGCTTTGGCGAGCGTTTCATCATACTCGCGGTCGGGATCCGAGTCGGCTACGATGCCGGCGCCGACTTGCAGATACCCCCTGTTCTTGATCAGCACGAGCGTACGAATGAGAATGTTCAGGTCCAGGTCGCCGTTCCAGCTGAAGTATCCCAGTGCGCCGGTATAGAGTCCGCGTCGCACCGGCTCCAGTTCCTCGATGATTTGCATGCAGCGGAGTTTTGGGACGCCGGTGATGGTTCCGCCGGGGAACATGGCTTTCACCAGCTCGAGAGGTGAGACGCCCGGTAGCAGGGTGCCGACCACGTCTGATACCAGGTGGCTGACGTGCGAATACTGCTCGATGGTCATGAACTCATTGACCCGCACGGTGCCGTAGCGGCAGACCTTCCCGAGATCGTTGCGTTCGAGATCCACCAGCATCACATGTTCGGCGCGTTCCTTAGGATTGGCAAGCAACTCCTTGCGCAGCAGCTGATCCTGTTGTAAGCCGGTACCTCGCGGCCTGGTACCGGCGATGGGTCTGGTGCTGGCCTGTGAGCCGGTCAGCCGCACGAGTCGTTCAGGTGAACTGCTGACGAGGCTGAGATCGGGGAATCGGACGAGCCCTGCGAACGGCGCTGGATTGATCCGGCGAAGGCGGCGATAGAGCTCGGTTGAGTATCCCTCGGATGCGATAGGTGAAGCCGCGGCGTTCAGGTCGAGCGTAAATCGGTGCGACAGATTGGCCTGATAGATATCACCGGCGGCAATATAGTCCTGGCAACGCCGCACCTGAGTTTTGTAGGCCTCGCGCGATTGGCCTGGCACAAAGGTGGTGTGAGCGGGCCAGGGCCAGGTGGTATGAGGCACGACCGGGCTTGTGAGGCGGGCTTCCAGCTCAGCGAGCCGGTCACAGCCTTCACGATAAAGCTTTTCACGCGGTTCTGCCTGAAATCGTGACAGGGGGGGGCAATACATCAGATACAACTGCCGGGTGTGGTGATCGACCGCGGCGACGAGGTCGAAAAAGGCGATGTGCAGGTCAGGGAGGTGGAGATCGTCGGTGGCCAGGGTCGGGAGTAATTCGAACGAGCGAACGAAGTCATAGCTGAGATATCCCACGGCACCGCCATAAAACGGCGGAAGCCCCTCCGGTCTAGTAATGGTCGATGCGGCAAGCTTCTGTTGAAGGGCCTGAAGGCCGGAGCCTAGATAGTGCCGGATCTGCCCCCCGGTCTCGATCCGGTATTCCTGCGCGCGGCTAGTCAGGGTGAGATAAGGGTCGCGTCCAAAAAAGGAGTAACGCGCGGTGGTGTCGGTGCCGTTGGCGCTCTCCAGGAGAAACGAGGGACGTTCTGCCGCGGCTATTCGAGTGTACAACTCGAACGCGTCGACATCCGGTTGTGGACGCACCAGTACCAATGGTTGCGGCGGTCCGCTCAGGAATGGCTGGTGAGAGAAACGACTCATGAACCTGCGTTTCAGAGGGGTGCCCTACTCGAGGCAATGACTATACCGTATCGGGCGGCCTCGTCATAGGTGGCCAACTTCTTGACAAGCCCCCAGCGAATTTGCTTGAATGGCGCGCCCGCCGATGGGTGCACTCTCTCCGACTGCGCTGAGGAGTGCCGCACGTGAGCATCTGATGCCCCCCTCTCAGGATCCGTTATATGCGGGGCTCGGGCAGGCTGTCCGGATCGGGACGGAACTGCTCGCTGCGTTGATCGTCGGGGGAGGGCTGGGTTGGGTCGTCGATACCTATCTGCTTGATTCTAATCCATGGGGATTGGTGGTAGGGCTGGTGTTCGGGGCCGCAGCCGGCATGCGGAATGCTTATCGCTCGGCGCAACGATGGCAGAGTTAACCAGAATCGTCTGACTGATAAAGGATCATCGTGGAAGAAAGTCCGTTACATGCGTTTGAACTGCACGACCTGATTCCCTTGGTTCCGGCCGGAGTGGATATTTCCATCAACAAAGCCGTGATTCTGATGTGGGTCATCGTAGGCCTGGTGGCGTTCCTGATGATCTCCGCTGCGGCGGCGCGCAAGCTGGTTCCGGGCAAATTGCAGAATATGGCCGAATTGATCGTCGAGTTCATTCGCGGGATTATTTTGGATACCATGGGCGAGCCGGGAATGAAATACTTCCCTCTGATCGCCACATTGTTCCTCTTTATTCTCTTCGCCAATCTGCTCGGGTTGATCCCCGGTTCTTATACCGTGACCAGTCAGATCATTGTGACGGCGGTCTTTGCTGTAGGGATTTACGGATTAAGCCTTGTTCTCGGGTTTTCGCTCCATGGCATGAAGTTTCTCGGCATTCTTGTGCCGCCAGGAACACCGGGTTGGCTCCTGCCGCTGATGATTCCGATTGAATTGATCAGTCAGTTGGCGCGACCCATTTCCCTGGCCGTCCGTCTGTTTGCGAATATGACTGCTGGCCACGTCATCCTGGGCGTCTTGTTCGGCCTGGCGATCAGCGGTGGGCTGTTGATCGGGTGGTTGCCGTTTGCGTTCGCAATCGCCATGAACGGACTTGAGGTCGGAATCGCGTTTATTCAAGCCTATATTTTTACCGTGCTGAGCTGTGTGTATCTGGGTGATGCGGTTACCCTGCACGGTCATAGCGAGCACGCACACTAGGTCGAGTTGTCTACATAAGGGAGGAGAGGACAAACAATGGATGCAGCAGCAGCAGCGTTGGTGGGTATGGGATTGGCGGCGGCAGGGTTTGCCGGAGCCGGCGTGGGTATCGGGTATATTTTCGGGAAAATGATCGAGGCCGTGGCGCGGCAACCCGAAGCGGAAGGCCGCGTCGGCAAGTACATGTGGATTGGATTCGCGCTGGTCGAAGCTATCGCACTGTACGGGCTGGTCATTGCGTTCATCATCATGGGCTTGCGTAAGTAAGTCGTTTCGACGGCTGAGCCCTGATGCAGGGGCCTATTCCCGGCTCAGAACCTCAACTTATTTGGGTAATAGACTATGCCTCAATTTGAATCACATTTCTTTTCGTCCCTGATCTTCTGGGAGATTCTCTCCTTCGGGATCCTGTTCTTCCTGCTCTACAAGTATGCGTTTCCCGGCTTGTTGAGCATGCTGGAAGAGCGCGAAAAAAAGATCAAGGACAGTCTCGATCAGGCGGAACGCCACCGTTCCGAAGCCGAGCGCAGGCTGAAGGAATACGAAGCTAAGCTGGCCACGGCGGCCAAAGACGCAGAGGCGCTTCTGGCACAGGCCAAAGAGCGGGCGCAACGCCTGATGGAAGAAAACGAGCAGCGCATGACGGCGGATGCAGAACGCATCAAAGGTGACGCGACTCGAGAAATCGAGACCGAGCGCCGGAAGGCTATCCAGGACATCCGTTCGCAAACGACTGACTTGGCGATGATGGTGGCTGAGAAAGTTGTCGGGCGGGCACTGACGGAAGGCGATCATCGTCGCCTGGCGGACGAAGCCCTCGAAGCCCTTGCAAAGAGCTACCAGAGCCGGAACTAGCCTCTCTTACGCCGGGGGGGTCAGACTCACGCCCCCCTGGCGGTATCCTTCCAGATCAACCGTCACGAAACGATAGCCGAGTTTCTTCAGGACTTCGGCCAGCCGTTCCCGGCGTCCCGGCTGCAATAGCCTCGGCTGTTCCTCTACGGCCAGCTCTATTCTGGCGATCTCCCCATGGTCCCGTACACGATATTGACGAAAGCCTTCTAGCGCGAGAGCATTTTCCGCACGCTCCACGCGTGAAAGTGTGCTTCTGGTGATCGTGATGCCGCGTGGTATGCGGGAAGAGAGGCAGGCAGCGGCAGGCTTGTCCCAATTGGAGAGGCGTAGCTCTCTCGCTATGTCGCGGATGTCTGCTTTCGACAATCCGGCTTCGAGCAAAGGGCTGCGGACCCCTCGCTCGCGTGCGGCTTTGAGTCCAGGCCGGTCGTCTCCCAGGTCATCCACGTTCGTGCCATCGACAATGTGTTCAGTTCCATACTCACTCCTGAGCGTTTCGAGGAGAGAGTACAAGTCTGTCTTGCAGTGGTAGCAGCGGGTGGCATCATTCCGGACGAATTCTGGAATGGCGAGTTGATCGGTTTCAACGATGCGATGGCGCGCGCCGATCTCAGCAGCGATTTTCTGCGTTGCATCGAATTCAGTGGCGGGAAGGGTCGGGGAGACTGCTGTCACGCCGACGGCCCGCCCGCCCAATTCATCATGCGCCAGTTTGAGGACGAGGGAGCTGTCGACCCCGCCGGAGAAGGCCACGATGACCGAACCCATCTTACGAAGGATCTGTCGTGCCAGGGCGACTTTGTCGATCAACGGAGTTGTGGAAAGCATGAGATTCTAGGTCTACTCGGCCGGGTCGCAGGGCAGTGGCCGGTTTATTGTTTGACTTTGGCCTTGGCGATCGATCCAACGACGACCAAGGCGTAATGTTGGGGGTCGAGATACTGTTTGGCGACGCGCAGGACATCGTCCTTCGTGACCTTTTCAATGGCTTTAGGATACTGCGTGAAGTAATCCATCCCGAGGTTGTAGAGCTCCACCTGGGCGAGGACGTTTGCCAGTTTTGCGCTGGAATCGACGCGCAGCGGGAAGCTGCCCACGATGAAGGACTTGGCCTCATTGAGTTCCTGATCCGTGACCGGGGCATCGCGCATCCCTTTGATCTCCGTGAGGACCCCCGCGATGGCCTGGTTTGTGACGTCGGTTCTGGTCTGCAGGCTGATAAAAAAGGCGCCCGGCATCAAACGGGTGTCGAACTGGCTCATGATTCCATAGGCCAGTCCCTGTTTGTCACGAATGGAATCCATGAGGCGGGAGGAGAACCCACCGGCCCCCAGGATGTAATTCATGACTGTGACGGCGTAGTAGTCGGGGTTCGTCCTGCTGATACCCGTGTGTCCCAGAACAATTGTCGACTGTGTCAGATCCTTCTCGATGAGCTGGACCATTTTACGATCGATCGTTGCCGGCTTCTTCACCTGGTAGGAGGAGGAAGTTCCCCTCTTCCAGGAACCGAAATGGGTCTGGACGAGCGCGGTGGCCTGATCCTGTGTCAGATCCCCCACGATGACCAGAATCGTTTGATTCGGCAGGTATTCCCTGGCGTGAAATTGCTGGATGTCAGCGATCGTAATTTTGGCCAGCGTCTCTTCTGTGCCGTGGGCCGGCCAGCTATAGGGATGACCGTGAAAAATCAACTGGTGGAACGCTTTCATCGCCACATTCCCGGGATCATCGTCATCACTGACGATTTCTCCGAGGATCTGCGTGCGGACCCGTTCGAATTCCTGTTTGTGGAACGCAGGATGTTGGAGCATGTCGGCCAGGAGCGCAAAGCCGAGGTCTGCATCCTTCTTGAGCACACGGGCGGAGGCAGTGGTGAAATCCTCTGTCGCACGGGCTTCAAGCGAGCCACCCACAAAATCGATCTGTTCGGCGATTTGTCGAGACGTCCGGGTCAGGGTGCCTTCATCAAGGAGGCTGGCGGTCAGATTGGCCAGCCCTGCCTTGTCGGGGGGATCTTGGGCCGACCCCACCTTGACCAGCGCGTGGATTTCCACGGTGGGAAGAAAGTGCTGTTCCAGAAACAGTACGGTCATCCCGTTTGCGGTCACGGAACGAGTCGGAACGATGTCCGCAGCTTGCGCCACGGCGAGCGGAAAGCTGAGCGCCATGCAAAGCAGCCCCGTTAACGTCAGCCCCACGGGCCTGCGGCTTCGGTATTGGAGGGGCAGAGGGGTGACTTGTTGCGTCATCAGAATCGCTCGCTAGTGGGGTTGTGTCGGTGACGCGGCTTGGGTTTGCGGAGGTTGCGGGATCAGGGTGCCAGTGGTGCGCATATCTGCGGACAGATAGTGCGACGCTACACGCTGCACGTCCTGCGCGGTGACAGCACGGGTGCGCTCCACAAACTGGCTGACTTTGCGCCATCCGGCCCCGATCGTTTCGGCCTCGCCCAACAGCATGGCCTGGCGGAAATTCGAGTCTTGTTCGAAGATGTGGGCCGCTTCGATTTGATTCTTTGCGCGCTGGAGTTCGAGTTCGCTCGGTGGTTCGGTTTGGATCCGCTGAATCTCTTTGAGCACTCCATCTTCGACTGCGTCAACCTTCTCCCCTGGTTTGACTACGGCGTAGAAATAGAACAGCCCTGGATCAGCCTGCATCAATCCGTAGTCGGCGCCGACCGCCAGGGCGGTTTTTTGCTCGTACACGAGGCTTTGATAAAGCCGGGCACTTTTGCCGTGAGACAGAATCGATTCGAGTACATTCAAGGCATAGGAGTCGTCGCTGGAATAGTTGGGGACACGGTAGCCCATCATGACGAATGGCACCTGGGCCTCTCGCTTGAGAAGGAATCGGCGTTCGCCGCGCTGCGGCGCTTCCGTCACAGCCAGGGCCTTGGGGGACGGACCTTTCGGGATCGGCTCGAACAGTTTAGCAATAGTCGGCAGGAGCGTATCCGCCTTGATGTCGCCGACCACGATCAGGGTGGCGTTGTTCGGCGAATAGTAGGTGTCGTAGTGACGCTGAAGATCGTCGAGGTTCATCGCGTCGAGGTCCGAGAACCATCCGATGACCGGCCAGTGGTAGGGGTGACTCATGAAGGCCTGCGCAAAGAGGGATTCGACCAGGGCACCTTGCGGATCGTCTTCATTGCGCAGCCGCCGCTCTTCCTTCACCACTTCCCGCTCGGTCTTGAATTCGTTCGCATCGAGAATCAGCCCTTGCATGCGGTCGGCCTCGAGTTCGAGGGCCAACGTCACACGATCCGCCGCAAGGTTTTCAAAGTAGGCGGTGAAGTCCTGGCTGGTGAAGGCATTGTCCATGCCGCCGTTCTTGCGAACGAGCCGGGAGAAGGTGCCTTTGGGGTACTTGGCTGTGCCCTTGAACATCATATGTTCAAGCATGTGCGACAACCCGGCCCGGCCCATGACCTCATTTCGTGAGCCCACCTTGTACCAGACTTGCACCGTGGCCACGGGAGCCTTCGGGACTTCCACGAGAATCACTTTCATGTCGTTGGACAATGTGTATTCCTTAGGCTCGACGGCGTAGGTCGAGGAAGCCTGGCTCGCAAACAGGAGGAAGCTGAAACATGAACAGGCGAGGATGGAGAACCGGCACAATGCTGAGTTGGGAGGAGGATTCTGTTTAGGCATGTACGAAGATCATGCTAACAACGGGTCTGAATCTGTGTCAAGGTAACGCGGGCTTCGGCGGCATCGAGGCGTCCGAGTTGGCCGCAAGCGCCCAGGACATCGCGGCCGCGGCTGCGGCGAAGGTACACATCCACGTGGCCTCGTCGAAGCGTGTTCTGAAACATGTCAATGGCCGCGTCCGAGGGGCGCCGATACGGATTGCCCGGAAACGGGTTGAAGGCGATCAGGTTGACCTTGCAGCGGAGTCCACGCAGCAACTTCGCCAAGCGGGTGGCGTCTTCGGCACGATCATTCACGTCTGCGAGGAGAACATATTCAAAGGTCAGGCGATCACGGTCTGCCAGCGGATAGGCCCGACAAGCGGCGAGCAGGGCGTCGAGCGAATGGAGCCGGTTGGCCGCCGGCATGAGTTCGTGACGTAGCGCATCGGTGGTCGCATTCAACGAGATGGCCAGGTTCACCTTGAGGGGGGCTACGTCCTTGATCCGTGAGGCCAGTCCAGCGGTGGAAATGGTGATGCGGCGGCCCGAGAAACCCAGGCCCCAGGTTGTGTTCTTGAGGCGGGTGACGGCATCGGCGACCGCCTCCAGGTTGGCGAGGGGTTCGCCCATACCCATGAAGACCAGGTTCGTCAAGCGTTCGCCTTCTCCCAAATGGTCCTGAGTAAGCAGGACCTGGTCGATGATCTCATGTGCGCGCAGGTTACGTTGGAGCCCCAGCGTGCCGGTCAGGCAGAACCCACAATCAAGTGTGCAGCCGACTTGCGTGGACAGGCAGAGGGTGAGCCGGTCCTCGTCGGGGATGAGCACGCATTCGATTTGATTGCCGTCGGCCAGCGTGAGCACAAATTTCTTTGTGCCATCCTGCGACGAAAAGATCTGCACCGCCGCCGTCCGTTCGATGCTGCAGCGCTCCGTCAGGTATTCGCGGTCCTTCTGGGAGAGATTGCTCATCCCTGCGAAGGTGTGTGCACGTTCCTGATAGAGCCAGCGAAGGATTTGCGATGCGCGGTAGGTCGGCCATCCGAGCGAGGTGACGAATGCGGTCATCCCGCTTTCGGTCAGGGCCAGCAAATTGGTTCGACTCTCGGTCTGATGGAGCATGCCGGAGCCTAGCACAGGGAAAAAACTTATGACAAGCAAAGCGAACGTGGTCGCGTTTATTCAGCGTTCGGCTATAATAGGTTCGGTTCACCCTCTTCTCAGGATGAGAATGTGACCGCACTTCCCTGGCGAACCAGTTTGGCGGCCCTTGCCGTGTGGTTTTTTCTGTCGAGTCTGTTCTTGACGGCCACAGCTGAGTCACCGCGCCCCCTGCCTGTTGCTCCTGCGCCCTGCGTCTCCGCCGAAGATTGTTTCCGTTCCGCCATGGCGCTTAATGAGCGTTCGGGCTCGCCCGTTCAGCGCGATCAAACGATGATGCTGAAGATGGAGCAGCTCCGGTCGGTGATCGACCTCTATCCTTCCACCATCTGGGCCAAGAGGGCCGGGGTAGTGCTGGGAGTCTTGTTGATCGAGCGGGAACCGGTCGAGGCGGCCAAACTCCTGCGCATGGTGCAGCCGGACATGCCGGTGCTCGATGATTATCTCCGCCTCTGGATCGGGGAATCGCTGCTGAAGCAGAACGAAGCCATTCAGGCGGCCGAACTGATGGAGACGATTCCCAAAATCGTGCCTGATTCGAACCTGATTGCCAAGGCTGCTTATCGAACAGGCGAAGCCTGGTATAGCGCCAATGTATGCTTCCGCGCAGTGGAATGGCTGGAGCGAGCCGTGGTGCTTGCGGACAAGGATCAGGCGGCTCCATTGGCCTTGTGGCACCAGGCTGAGTGCCACATCCGGGAGAATCGATTGCCCGAGGCGCGAACCGCGTTGAAGCATCTCTGGCTCCGTTATCCTCAGTCGCCTGAAGCACGGGAAGCGAAAGCCCGGTTGGATGCGGCGCTTGGCGGAGAATCCTGGGCGCCAATGGCCGAAGATCATGCAGTTCGCGCCCAGGCCTTTCTGGGGTTGGCCATGCAAGCGGAGGCGGTCGAAGAACTGCGCCGTTTTCTGAACATGGCTCCCGGGCACCCTCGCCGCTTTGAGGCCCGCTTGAAGTTAGGAGTGGCCTATGTCCGGCTCAAGCAATATGACCAGGCCCGTGAGACCTTTCGTGGGTTAGTGGCGGATCGGGTGCAGGAATCATCCGAGGCCACGGTCTGGTTGGCCCGCGTTTACTTGCGGCAGAATCAGGGCGACAAACTGATTGCATTAGCACGCTCGGCCGCGCAGGGGACCCTTGGTGGCGACCAGCGGGCGATGGTGCATCTCTTCGCCGGGATCTGGTTCGAGGATCAGGGACAGTTCGATGAGGCGATCGGGATGTTCCGCCAGGTCGCGAAGCTGGGAGATTCGGCGAGTCAGCGTGCGGAAGGTCTCTGGCGTGCCGGGTGGGCGCAATACCGGACGGCGCGGTATCGGGACGCAGCCGAGACGTTTCGATCCGTTGTGGAGCTACATGTCAATGGTTATGAGCCCCAGGCAATGTACTGGGCAGCGAGGGCCGATGAGCGTGGAAACAGTACCGGGGTTGCGGATCAATACGCACGCCTTTGTCAGCGGCACGGCTACAGCTATTACTGCCAGCTGGCCGCGCGACGGGTTTCTTTACCGCCGGTCACGTCGGTTGCGACAGACGCGGAACGTCCGGTGGCTGACGAAGCGTCACGGTTGCCGGAGAACCGGCGTCCGGAGATTGAACGGCATGTGGTCTATCGGCGCGGCATTGAGCTGAAAATATTGGGGTTCGCTCAGGATGCGGCTCGCGAACTGGGCTCGCTCACAGAGCAGTACAGTCGCGACCCGGAAGTGTTGCTGGCATTCTCGACCTTACTTAGTGAAGTCGGGGCATACCATCCGGCCTTACGCGTGGCCAAAGTTCATTTTAAGGAGAAGCTGGAACGGAGCGGGCTGCCGACGGCGCCTGCATTGTGGACTGTCGCCTACCCAACCGGTCTCCTTCCGACGATCACTGCGCAGGGCGTCACCGCTGTTGATCCCTATCTGGCCGCTGCGATCATTCGTGAAGAGAGCCAATACGATGAAAAGGCTGTCTCAATGGTGGGCGCCGTGGGGTTGATGCAGTTGATGCCGATCACGGCGAATGCCGTCGCGCAACGGTACGGGTTTCCGGCGGTCGGTCGGGAGGAACTGTTCGATCAGGAGACGAACATTCGACTGGGGGTGAGGTATCTGGGGCAATTGCTTGAGCAATACGGCGGGAATCTGGCCCACGCAGTCGCGGCTTACAACGCCGGCCCGATTGCCGTGAATAATTGGATTGCAGTGCATCGAGGACGGGAACAGGATGAGTTCGTGGAGCTCATTCCCTATCAGGAAACGCGGTTGTACGTGAAGCGGGTCTTGCGTAGCTACGGAGAATATCGCCGTCTTCATAACGGCACCTCGTAGCGGGGTCATTTTCTTGACAAGCCGTAGCGAACTTTCTATATTTCGCCCCCGTCACCCAAAATGTTCGACCACCACTTTGATATGAGGAAATACCATGACCTTAGATCGTCTCGACGCCCTTGAAATTCGGATTCGCGATATGGTGAAGCTGGTGCAGGATCTCAAGCGGAAAAATGCCGCATTGGAGGATGAGCTCCGTCTGGCACGGGAACGTGTGGCGATTCGTGATGACGAAAACCGACGCTGGGAACAGGAGCGGATCGATATCCGTTCACGGATCGAGAAAGTCCTCGGGGAGATCGATCTCTTGGAATGCCTGGACGAACCCAAGGAGGTGGCTGTTGACTAAGACCATTGATGTGGAGATCTATGGCCAACGGTACAGCATCAACGGGGAAGCGGACGAATCGTACGTGAAACAATTGGCCGATATTGTCGATAGGCAAATGAAGCAGGTGGCGGCCGGCATGCGGTCTGCCACCCCGGCCAAGTTGGCCGTCCTTGCGGCATTCAACCTCGCCCACGAGTTGATGGAAGCCGAGAGAAGGTCCCGCCAGGGAGAGGCCGACGCGGATCGTCGCGTGGCCTCCCTGATGGAATCGATCGATCAGCAAATGCCGTCCATCCTGTCGCGCTGAGTTTCGCCTTGCTTTCATTGGCCTGCTTTGTTATCGTTTCGGTGTTGTATTGACCTGAGGGTCGACAAGAGCAGGAGAGGAAAGGAAGCTTCGAACAAGGACGGAAAATCTGACGACGGTTTTTGAGCGCTAAACATATGGAATCGCTGGTTTTTGTGCTGTTGTTCACAGTGGTCTTGATGGCGTGGATGAATGAAGGCTCCCAGGCTGGCATGTCTGTACGACAGGTGTGTTCTCAACGCGTAGTAATGTGCGGAGAGCAGGTGCTCGTGGATGTTCCGTGGCCTGCCCTGCGCTCGCAACCTGTGACGATCCCCGATCGGGGGCCTTGGTCTGTGCACTTCCGAAGTGACAGGCGTATTGATTTGGGTCGAAGTCGACCACTCCTCCACGTGAATTAAGGCGGCGATTCCACGCTTCGTCTCTACTGGCTCAAGAAGTCAGATGACTCCTCTTCGCGCGTAGACATTCCTTTTATTTCACACTCCGTGCTCCCCTTTTAATACTGGCTGTGACTATTCGCAGGGTGACAGTGTTTACTGTTCCGCTGCCGTAAGGGAGGTGGTTCCCATTTCTCTCAGCGTTGTTGCGTACATATTTGTCGGATTAGTGGGGGCGGTCCTAGGTGCCGGCCTGTATGAGGTGTTTCGCCGTCGGTCGGCTTTGGCACGTCGGGCGGAGGCCGAGGATCAATCGGCGCAGATCGTTCAATCGGCTCAGCGTGAAGCAGAGAACCTCGTCAAAGAGGCCAAGCTGGAGGCCAAGGACTTCGTCTTTCAAGCAAGAATCGAACTCGAAAAGGAACAGAAAGCAAAGCTTGCCGAGGTTTCCAATTCAGAACGTCGTGTGTCTCAACGGGAAGAGGGACTGGATCGTAAGCTCAGCTTGCTGGAAAAACGGGATCAGGAAGCGCTCAAACGTGAGCAGGACTTGCTGAAGCGCGAGGAGGCACTGGTTCAGAAGGACGCAGCCTGCGCACAGGCGCTTAAACAGCATCGTGAGGCCCTGGAGCGGGTGGCGGGCTTGACGGCTGAGGAAGCCAAGCGGCAACTCATTCAGGAGCTGGATAGCCAGGCGCGATTGGAAGCGGCCGGTTTGGCCAAACGATTGCTCGAAGAGGCAAAGGAAAATGCCGACCGGGAGGCTCGAGAAATCATTGCCAGTTCGATTCAACGGGTGACCCGGGATTATGTGAATGAGGCGACTATCTCCGTGGTGCCGATTGCCAACGATGCCATGAAAGGCCGGATTATCGGTCGAGAGGGGCGGAATATTCGGGCGATCGAGGCCGCCACGGGGATCGACCTCATTATCGATGAAACGCCGGAGGCGGTCATTATTTCAGGGTTCGATCCGCTGCGTCGTGAGATTGCCAAGGTTTCGCTTGAGCGGCTCATGCACGATGGCCGGATCCACCCGACGCGCATTGAAGAGATCGTCGAAAAGGTGAAAGTCGACATTGAGAAGTTGATGATTGAAGAGGCTGAAAAGGTGATCTTCGAAGTTGGCTTGTCGGATTTTCATCCTGAGCTGGTCAAGGTATTGGGGCGGCTCAAATACCGCACCAGCTATGGACAGAATAATCTGTATCATGCGCGCGAAGCGGCCTATATTTGCGGCATCATGGCTTCCGAGTTGAAGCTGGACGTGAAGCTCGCGAAGCGAGGCGCTCTGTTGCACGATATCGGAAAGGCGGTCAGCCACGAGGAGGAGGGGCCGCACGCCATGCTCGGTGCGGAGATCGCCAAGAAGTACGGCGAAAGCGCTAAGGTGGTGAATGCCATTGCGGCACATCACGAGCAGGTTGAGCCCATTTGTCCGGAAACCGTACTGGTGGCGGCGGCTGAAGCATTGTCGGCGGCGCGACCGGGCGCTCGGCGTGAAGCATTGGAGTCCTATGTGAAGCGGCTGGAGAAGTTGGAGTCGCTGGCCACCGTTCACAAAGGTGTGCAGAAAGCCTATGCGATTCAAGCCGGTCGTGAAATTCGAGTCATCGTGAAGCAGGAAGATCTGACCGACCCGGAATGTTTCCAGTTGTCCCGGGATCTGGCCAAGAAGATTGAGCAGGAGCTGACCTACCCGGGGCAAATTAAGGTGACGGTGATCCGGGAGAGCCGGTTCGTCGATTTTGCGAAATGAGCGAACGGGTATGAAGGTTCTGATGATCGGCGATATCATGGGCGAGCCAGGGCGTCGGTCCGTGGCTCGCCTCCTGCCGAAACTGATCGCCAACCATTCCATCGATATTGTGATCGGCAACGGCGAGAACGTGGCCGGGGGATTCGGTATTACTCCGGACTTGATGGACGATCTTTTCGATCTTGGGGTGTCGGTCATCACCACGGGCAATCACGCCTGGGACAAGAAGGAAATCCTCGAGGTGTTTCCTCGTGAACCGCGGCTTCTGCGTCCTGCGAATTATCCGGCCGGAGTGCCGGGCCGAGGCAGTTATGTGTTTACCACTCCCGGTGGCGAATCGTTGGGTGTCCTGCATTTGATGGGGCGGGCGTTCATGCCCACGATCGACTGCCCGTTCCAGGTCGCGAAGCGGGAGATAGAGGTTCTCAAGAAGCAGGTCTCTGCGATCGTGGTCGATATGCATGCCGAAGCGACGTCTGAAAAGATGGCGATGGGGCACTATCTGGACGGGTTGGTGACGGCGGTGGCGGGCACGCATACTCACGTACAGACCGCTGATGAGCAAATCCTTCCGAAAGGCACGGCCTATATCACAGATATCGGCATGACCGGTCCGCTTCATTCGGTGATCGGAATTAAGAAAGAACTGGCGATCGAAAAGTTTCTCACTGGCATGCCGCGGCGCTTTGAAGTGGCCTCGGGTCCCGTCGTCTTCTGTGCGATATTGATGGAACTGGATGCCACGCTCGGCAAGGCTTTGTCGATCGAACGAATCCGAGTGGTGGATTGATCTGTTCGCCTGCCCATTGTTTCCGGCTCGGTAACCTATGACCGGCCATACCCTACCGTTCCCTCTGCTTCTTTCCGTATCCGATGTGACGCGACTTATCCGCGATTCCCTGGAAGCGCAATTCCGGGATATCTGGATTGAGGGCGAAATTACTAACCTTCGAGCCCCGTCCTCAGGACACCTATATTTCACACTGAAAGATGAGCAGAGCCAGCTGCGGGGAGTGCTTTTTCGATCCGGTGCCTCGCGGCTTCGGTTCACGCTGCAGGAGGGGTTGGCGATTGTCGCGCGCGGGCGCATCTCGGTGTACGAGCCGCGTGGCGAGTACCAACTAATCGTCGACTCGCTGGAACCGAAGGGCGTCGGTGCGTTTCAACTGGCCTTCGAGCAGCTCAAGGAGCGGTTTGCGAGAGAAGGATTGTTCGATGAGGCGCGGAAGCGTCCCCTGCCTCCTTTCCCACGCACGGTGGGCGTGGTGACCTCTCGTACCGGGGCCGCGGTCCGCGATATTGTGGCGGTCATACGTCGCCGCTGTCCGGTCGCGAATATTCTCATCGCTCCCGTGGCGGTCCAGGGCGAGGGAGCTGCCGAGCAGATTGCGCAGGCGATCACGAAATTGAGCGAAATACCCCAGGTTGAGGTGATGATCGTCGGGCGAGGGGGCGGTGCCTCAGAGGATTTATGGGCCTTCAACGAAGAAGTGGTCATTCGCGCCATTGTGCAGTCGAGGGTCCCGGTCGTGTCTGCGGTGGGGCATGAAATCGATGTGACCCTTGCCGACTTCGCCGCGGACTATCGGGCTCCGACACCCTCGGCTGCGGCCGAGGCGGTGGTGCCGGTGTTGGACGAGGTCGTGGAGCGACTAGGTGAGATATCTGATCGTCTGTATCGAGTCGTGCGGACCTTGTTGGAGATGCAGCGTCATCGGTTTGATCGGTCGGTCGGTGCGATGCGCGAAATGCGCTTTCGAGTCCAAGCGCATGCCCAGCATCTCGATGAATTACGAGACGGATTGACGCGCATGCTGACCGAGCGATTAACCCTGCTCCACCGAGGGATGATGGAGCGGCAACATGCCTTGCTGGCTCACGGGCCTCACAACCGCATTCAGACCGCGTTGGTGGTGGTCCCGCAGCTGTACAAACGGTTGGAGCAAGAAGCCAGGCGGGGCCTCATGTCCAGGCGGCAAGCGGTTGCGTCGTATATGATGGCATTGGACGCTCTCAGTCCATTGGCGATCTTAAGCCGTGGGTATAGCGTCATCCAGGCTCTCCCGTCCGGGCGGATCGTCCGGCGGGCGTCGGACATGGCGATTGGGGATGTCGTGCAGGCGCGGCTGGGCGAGGGACGCTTGGTTTGTCTCGTCAACGAAGTGATGCCGTCTTCGATGCCTTGACCTCTCCGATTCGGCAGGCAATAATGCTTTGTTTGAGAAATGAGCAAGGGAGTTGTTGTGGCTGCCGTGAAGTTTGAATATGCAATGGCACGATTGGAAACCATTGTGGCCGAGCTTGAAAAGGGCGATCTTCCCCTCGATGACTCCCTCAAGATTTTCGAGGAGGGAATTCGACTGTCCAAGACCTGCCTGAAGATGCTGGAGGATGCCGAGCGGAAGGTCGAAATCCTGGTGCAAGAAAAGGACGGCAAGAAGCGGATCCAAGCGTTTTCTCCGGGGGAGGATGAACAGGAACCTTCTCTGTAGCGGTCTCATCGATGTGTCGGTTTCCACGGTGCCCGTGCCCTCCCAGTTGACTTCCATTACAACGTATGAGTCAAAAATTACGCCCAGAGCGGGAACGGCTTGATCGTGTGCTGGTCAGCCGGGGCTTGGCCGCCAGTCGGGAGGATGCGGCTCGACTCATTCTGGCCGGCCTCGTTCGTGTGGATGGCGTGATGGTTGATAAAGCGGCCAAGCCGACCTTGTCGGATGCGAAGGTGGAACTGACCGGGTCCGGATCCCCCTATGTGGGTCGCGGGGGAGAGAAGCTAGCTGGTGCCTTAGATCGATTTTGTGTCGATCCGAAGGGGATGATCTGTTTCGATGTGGGTTGTTCGACCGGGGGATTCACGGATTGTCTTCTGCAGCGCGGTGCCGCGCGCGTTTATGCCGTTGATGTGGGATATGGTCAGTTTGAGTGGCGGCTTCGCCAGGATCCACGGGTGGTGCTCATGGAGCGGACCAACATTCGGTATCTAGAGCCGACTGCGGTCCGGGATCCGATCGATCTGATTGTCATCGATGTGTCGTTTATCTCGTTGACCCTCGTGCTGCCCTGCGTGGTGCCCTACCTCATGGAGTCCGGTTTCGTGATCACGCTGATCAAGCCGCAGTTTGAAGTGGGAAAAGGCCTTGTTGGACGAGGCGGAATTGTTCGCGACGATGGCTTGCGGGAGGCGGCGGCCGCCAAAGTGGTGGCATGCGCGCAGCAGTTGGGGCTGGAGTTGGCGGATCGTATGGAATCGCCTATTGAGGGCCGCAAGGGCAACCGGGAAATTTTGGCCTGGTTCCGGCGGAGGGCGTGAGAGGTAGGAGGTGGATATCAGTGAATCTCAGGCGAGATTCGTCCGGGACGTGCACGCACAAGGGCAAGACGAAAACGCTTTGCGGAAGCCTGCGGAAGGTGTAGGCTGACCATCAATTGTTGGGCGAGGGGAGCGGCACATCCGCAGATGAAGGAGAGGCGAGGAGACGTATGAAAGTCTTGGTCACGGGAGGCGCAGGGTTTATCGGGTCACATGTCGTCGATCGCTTGCTCCAAGAGGGGCATGATGTTGTGGTGGTCGATAATCTTGTCACAGGAAAGCGAAAAAACGTCCCCAAGGCGGCCCAATTCTACAAGCTGGACATAGAAAACCCGAAGCTGGAACGGATTTTTCGCAATGAACGGCCGGCGATCGTGTTCCACCTCGCCGCTCAGATGAACGTGCGCCGTTCGGTCGAGGATCCGATGTTCGATGCGCAGGTCAACGTGCTGGGGACCCTGAATGTACTGGAACAGGCGTCGAAACATGGCGCGCGCAAGGTTATCTTCTCCTCGTCGGGAGGGGCGATCTACGGCGAGCAGCTGGCATTTCCCGCACCGGAAACCCACATCACTCAGCCACTGTCTCCCTACGGAATCAGCAAGTTATGCGGGGAGCATTATCTTTCTTACTACCACCGGCTGAGCGGCATTCAAGTGGTAAGTCTTCGATATGCCAATGTGTACGGTCCGCGGCAGGATCCGGAGGGAGAGGCAGGAGTGGTTGCCATTTTTATTCAAAAGATGCTGCGCGGCGAACAGGCGGTAGTGAACGGAAATGGACGCCAGACTCGCGATTTTGTATTTGTTGAGGACGTCGTGGAGTCGAATTTGATGGCGATGGGTCCTGAGGTGGAAGGCGTGTACAACGTGGGGACGGGAATCGAGACGTCCGTGAACGACCTTTTCAAAATCATCGTGGATTTAACCAAGGTAGAGTTTAAAGAAGTGCATGGCCCGGCGAAGCGGGGCGAGCAAGCCAGAAGCGTCATCGATTCCACAAAGCTCCACCGTGACCTTGGGTGGGAACCGAAGGTCGATCTTCGGGAGGGACTGCGGCGGACGGTTGAGTATTTCCGCGACGGGCTCGGATAGCCGCTTGAGCTAATAGCGGGGCACGGATGGGTCTACCTGAGTAGACCAGGCATCGATGCCTCCGATCAGGTTTTTCACCTTTCCGAATCCTTGCTGCAGCAGAAACCCTGTTGCATCCGCACTTCTCATCCCGTGGTGGCACACGGCGACAATCTCGGCGTCACGGTCAAGTTTGCCGAGAGATTGCTGCAGGGTCGCCAGCGGGACTAGGATGGATCCCTCCAGCTTGGCGATGGCATATTCCCATGGCTCCCGGACGTCTACCAGCACCAACTTGTCGCCTTTATCCAGCCTCGATTTGAGATCCTTTGGGGTAATCGTGAAACTCATCAGTGCACCTCCATCTATAAGGTCGGATCATAAGGAGCCGAAAAAGGGGTGTCAACTCCGGTGTGGTCAACTTCTCGTCGCATGGGGGCTGATCTCAAGAGTTAGCGCATTCAGACCGAAGCGTATAGATGAAAGGACGAAGGTCGGGGCCTGACAGTGGGTCGGCAGGCAACGCTTCGGGAGACGGTCGTTTTTTGTCGAATTGTGCAAATCCTGCCTAGTTTTTTGAGCGTGAGCGGCACGGAGATGGGGTAAAATTATGCCCTAAGTGATTGATAACTTAAGCACAAACAGCATTCGCCGCTCTGTGTCGGCACGCAATTTGCTTGGATCATGGGGGAGATGTGGGAGCGAACGGTTCTGAGGTAGTGGTGTTTGTGACTGCGGCAACGGCCGAAGAGGCAGAAAGACTCGGGCGGATCATTGTGGAGTCCAGACTTGCTGCCTGCGCGAATGTCTTAAATGGCATTCGATCGATTTTCCGTTGGGAGAATAAGCTCAGCGTCGAAAATGAATGCCTGATGCTCATCAAAACAACCCTGGAGCGATACCCGGAGCTCGAAACGGTCATTCGACGACACCATAGCTATTCTATCCCCGAGATCATCGCACTCCCGATCATTGCGGGATCGGCGCCTTACCTGGAATGGATTCGGGATGAGACTCGTAAGTAGCTGATTGTAATAGTTTAATTTTTGAAAACAAAGGGTTGACCATCGCGCCGGAGATCAGTACACTGCAAAAAGTCACTGGCTGAATTCTTGGTTGAATCCGTGAAGGGGAGAGCGTCCTATGAGTCAACAAGCGGCCGAAACAAGTGATGCGTACACCGTGGTGGTTTTTCGGGGGTCCTCCTCCAAGCCATTGCGGTTTAGCTTTCCACGGAAATTCGTGCGTAAACTCCTGATCCTGGCTGCGATATTGGTCGTGGCAGATCTGCTCGTTGTCTCTCATTATGTTATTCGGACCGGAGAAGTCTGGCAATTGTCGGCGTTCCGGGCTGAAGCTATGGGTGCGCGTGAGCAGACGGCTGCCTTTTCCGCCGCAATTGATGATCTCAAGAAGCGTCTTTCGGCCATGGGAGAGGTGAATCAGCGGCTTCGGGTCATGCTGGGAATTGACGCCAGCAAGCCAGCCGGGGATTTGGCTAATGGACGGGGTGGTGAGGACGGTCCATTGCCGGACGGCAGAACCGGTGTGCAGGGGAGTGGATCAGCTACGTCAGGGCTTGAATCGAGGCAGCAGGTTTCCGAAGCTCGTGACACGAACCAGTCCGATATTGATTTTTCTACGGAGAGTATTGAAGAGGTGACGCAGCAGGTCCGCGAAAGCCTTGACGCCCTCGTCCGGGAGGCCAAGCAGCAGGAGGAAGCTCTCGAAAGCCTGACCCAAGTTGCAGAGCAGCGCTCGACTCAATGGGCGTCAACTCCCTCCATCTGGCCTGTTCGCGGATGGGTAACCTCGGCGTTTGGTCCTCGAGTCTCTCCATTCACAGAAAAGCCGGCCTGGCATGACGGCCTGGATATCGGTGCCCAGGCAAATTCTCCCGTCCAGGCTCCGGCCCTCGGGCGTGTCGTCACCGTGGCCTTTGACTCGAAAATGGGCAATATGGTCAAGTTGGACCATGGTTATGGGATTGAGACGGTCTATGGACACCTTGCCAAGTCGCTGGTGAAGGAAGGGCAGCGCGTGAAGCGCGGTGATGTGGTCGCCCTTGTTGGCAGCACTGGGCTTTCCACGGGACCGCATCTCCATTACATGGTCAAGAAGAACGGCCAAGCCCTGGATCCGACCAAGTTTATTCTCGACTAGTCTTTGTGTTGTACCTTCCGGCTCTCGAATGAAGTTTGCCTGTTCTTTTCCTCTCTCTCCGCTGTAATCCCTGAACTGCCAGGGTCCCAGTCCAAGCTCTCCAGCCCTGTGCCGCCCAGTCCCCGCCACCCACTGCTTGAACGAATGGCGTGATATATTCCGCACTTTCATGAAATTCTTGCTGTGACAAGGAGCATTGCATGACTGATTTGGAGATAGCCCGCTCCGTCCCTCACAAACATATATTCGAAGTCGCACAGTCCTTGGGTATTCATTCTGACGATCTCATCCCCTTCGGGCGCTACAAGGCTAAGGTAGCTCCTACATTGGGTGAGCGAATAGAGAACAGACCGTTGGGACGATACATCCTGGTGACGGCCATCAATCCAACACCTCTTGGTGAGGGCAAGACGACGACCTCAATTGGGCTGAGCATGGGGTTGAGCCGCTTAGGCCATCGGGCGGCAGTCACGCTCAGGCAGCCGTCCTTGGGACCGGTATTCGGAATCAAGGGGGGCGGCACCGGAGGCGGGAGAGCCCAGGTCCATCCAATGGAAGATATCAATCTGCATTTCACCGGCGATGCGCATGCCGTCTCTGCGAGCCACAATCTACTTTCAGCATTTGTCGATAACCATCTGTTTCACGGAAACGCGCTCAAGGTCGATCCAAAAAAGATCAGATGGCCTCGCACGCTTGGGGTGAGTGACCGAGCGCTTCGCGACATTCTCCTGGGAGAGGACACCGGGCGGCGGCCGGGGAAATTCGTGATTACGGAGGCGTCGGAAGTCATGGCCGTGCTGGCCTTGGCGACCGACCATGCAGATCTTCGCCAGCGTCTCGGGAGAATTCTGGTCGGCATGACAGAGGGCGGAGAGATGGTCCGTGCTGAAGAATTTGGCTGCGCCGGGTCCATGGCCGTGTTGCTGAAGGATGCCTTGTTGCCGAATCTCGTGCAGACCCTGGAAGGAACTCCGGCGTTTGTTCATGCCGGACCGTTCGGGAACATCGCACATGGGAATTGCTCAATTATCTCCGACCGGTTCGCTCTACGTTGTGCAGATTATGTGGTGACTGAAGCTGGATTCGGAAGTGACTTAGGCGCGGAAAAGTTCTTCAATATTAAGTGCCGCACGTCCGGTCTTCGTCCGGATGTCGGGGTGGTCGTGGCGACCCTCCGCGCGCTGAAGTTGCATGGCGGTGGGGGCATTGTGAAATCGGGCGCTCCTCTGCCTCCCGGTGTGACGGGGCCGAATCAGGCGGCACTCGAACAGGGTTTCGCCAACCTCGAACAGCATATCGCCAATGTCCGAGCGCATGGAGTGCCGGTGGTGGTTGCGGTGAACGCGTTCAAGGATGATTCAGCCGATGAACTCAATTGGGTGTGCGAACGGGCATTGGCCGCAGGGGCGTCGGCAGCGGCGGTGTCCACCCATTGGTCGGATGGCGGACGGGGAGCCGAGGAACTCGCCCGGGCGGTCGTCAAGGTTGCTGCGCAAGGCGCGCAATTCAACTATCTTTACGATGTGACCTCGCCTATCAAGAAGAAGATTGAGACTATCGCCACTAAGATCTATGGGGCGGGTGGCGTGTCGTTCTCGCCTCAAGCGGAGCAGGACGTGGAGCTGGCGACACGATTGGGGTTCGATCGACTTCCCATTTGTATGGCGAAAACCCCGCTCTCACTCTCGCACGACCCGGCGGTGAAGGGGCGGCCCTCGGGGTTCACGGTGCCGATTCAGGAGTTGCGGATTCTGGCCGGGGCCGGGTTTCTTACCGCGGTCTGCTCGGGCATTCAGTTGATGCCGGGTCTGCCGAAGAAGCCTGCCGGGGAACGGATCGATGTCGATCCACAATCGGGGCAAATCGTTGGCCTGCAGTAATGGCGTCTTAACGCTGTTTCAGGTACCGGAAGAATTCTGACTCGGGACTGACAAGGATGGTGGTCTTGTCCTTGAGGGTCTTGCGATAGGCTTCCATGGTGCGTGTAAACTCAAAGAAATGCGGATCCTGGCGATAGGCATCGGCATAGATGCGGAACGCCTTGGCGTCCCCGCCTCCACGCAGTTCTTCTGACTCTCGATAGGCCTCTGCCAGGATGATTTCCCGGTCTTTCTCCGCCTCCGACTTGATCTTCTGCGCCTCTTCCGCGCCCTCTGCGCGATACTGCTTCGCTTGTCGTTCCCGCTCGGCTTGCATGCGCGAGAACACGGCTTTTTCATTCTGCTCAGGCAGGTCGGCTCGTTTAATCCGCACATCCTGGATTTCGATGCCGTAAGCCGACGCTTTTTCGTTGGCACGTTGGGTGACCACCGCCATGAGCTGCGCGCGGGCCGATGAGACGATTTCAGCCAAATCGTGTCGGCCTAATTCCACCCGCAGTTCAGAATAAATAATATCGTGCAGGCGCTGGAGCGCGCCCCGCTGACTTTGGAACGCCTGGTACACCTTTAGCGGATCGGTAATCCGCCATTTTGCGAAGTTATCGAGTAGCAGGGTCTTTTTGTCCTGGGTAATGACGTCTTGCGCATTGGAGTCGTAGTCGAGGAGTCGTTTGTCGAAGTAAGTCACCTCTTCGATGAACGGCACTTTGAGGTAAAGACCTCCTTCAGTCACATTTCTAACCGGCTTTCCGAGCTGGACAACGATGGCATTCTGGGTCACGTCCACGATGTAAAAAGGCGATGCACCCAGGACGAGCAAACCAAGAACGATACCGACGAATGCCAGGATGAAGCCTTGTTTGCTCATGGTGTGCGCTCCTGTGCCGAACCGGATGGGGCCGGTTTGGGGAACCGATCGAGTGGCAGGTATGGCAGCACACGATCCCCCCCTTTGCCATCCAGCACAAATTTGTCGATGTGGGGGAGCACCTCTTCCAGGGTTTCGATGTAGATCCGCTTGGTGATAATGTCTTTCGCCTGGTTGTATTCCTTCAGCGTCGCGAGGAACCGGTTGGCTTCACCCTGGGAGCGGTTGAGTCGCGCCTGCGCATATCCCTTGGCCTGATTCACCAGCTGAGCCGCTTCGCCCTTGGCTTTGGGAGTAATATCGTTGCGATAGCCCTGGGCCTGGTTGATCAGCTTTTCTCGGTCTTCCTTGGCATTCGTGACGTCCTTAAACGCGGCAGCAACAGCTTCCGGCGGATCGACATCCTGCAGTTGGACGGCGGCAATCTGCACGCCGGTCCTGTAGTCGTCGAGAATGTGTTGGAGAAGTTCCTGGGTATCGTTCTGGATTTGTGCTTTCCCCGTTGTGAGAGCCTCATCGATTTTGCTCTTGCCGATCACTTCACGCATAGAGGCTTCAGCCGCTTTCCCGATGGTTTCGTCGATATCGGCTACATTGAAAAGGTACTCGCGCGAACTCTTGATTTTATATTGGACGATAAACTCAATCGCCAGAATGTTCATGTCACCCGTGAGCATCAAGGCTTCTTGTGGGACCATCTGCTGGCGGCCTTGGCGGTCCTTCCGAAACCCGATTTCCACCCGGTGAAGCTTCGCCACCTTAGGTTGCAAGACGCTTTCCACGATAGGAATCTTCATGTGCGGACCTGGATCCACCACGCGCACGGGGATGCCGAATCGTTTCACCACGCCTTCTTCGTCCGGCGCCACAATAAAGGCGCTCTGCCAGATGAGGAGGACCGTGAAAGCGACGAGGAGTAGATTGCGAAACCCGCCGGTCGGAAGCAGATTGCGTAGCTGGCCCTGGGCCTGCTTAAAAGCCTGATCCAAATCGTCGCCCTTCTTGCTCCAAGGGTCTTTAGGGTCCCAAACCATGATGTGGCTCAATTCAGTGAGGAAGGCAATGTCGCCAGCAGGCCACCTTAACAAAGTGAGGACCATCGAGCAACACATAAAGGCGGCCGATTGACTTATCAAGATTAGTTGATGTATATTTTTGTCATGAAAGGAATCACGGTGCGACATCCAGCGCGAGCCGCCGAATTGTTCCATGCGCTTGCGGACCCTACGCGTTTGGAGATTCTGGATGAGCTCAAAGAGGGCGAGTGTTGTGTGTGCGAACTGACGGATCGCCTGCAAGCCGGGCAGTCGCGGCTCTCGTTTCATTTGAAGGTGCTCAAGGATGCGGGAATGATTGTGGATCGACGAGAGGGCCGATGGATGTACTATTCGGTAAACGCCGCCGCCCTTGCCGAACTCGATGAGCTTGTCGAGTCATTCAAACAGACGAAACGGGCGCGCCGCGCCAGCGGCTGCTGTTAATTTTTTTTCTGCCACATATATCAATGATTCTTGATCAATAAAGGGGAGGGGCCGAATGGACGCACGAGCGATTCGAGAGCTGGTCAAGGAAAAGTACGGTGAGGCGGCCACCAGAGCCAAGAGCGGAGGCAGTTCCTGCTGCGGGTCCTCCCCCGCGCTGATGAATGTCGATCCGATCACTTCCAACCTGTATTCAGATCAGGAGCGTGAGGGGGTGCCGGCGGATGCCGTAGCGGCGTCGCTGGGCTGTGGAAATCCGACGGCTCTGGCCGAGCTTCATGCCGGTGAGACGGTGCTGGACCTGGGTTCTGGAGGCGGCATCGATGTGTTGCTCTCGGCCAAGCGAGTCGGCCCGACGGGGAAGGCCTATGGGTTGGATATGACCGAGGAGATGTTGGCGTTGGCCAGGGAGAATCAGCGCGCAGCCGGCGTAGAGAATGTCGAGTTTCTGAAGGGTGAAATCGAACAGATCCCCCTGCCCGATCGTTCCGTGGATGTGATCATCAGCAATTGCGTCGTGAATTTGTCCGGCGAAAAGGAGCGCGTGCTGGCGGAAGCCTTTCGTGTCCTACGTCCGGGGGGCCGGCTGGCGCTGTCCGACATTGTGGTGCGAGGCGTGATTCCCCTGGAAATCCGACGGAATCTCGAATTGTGGGCCGGTTGTGTGGCGGGCGCGTTGGACGAGAGGGAGTATCAGGACATGCTGGCCCAGGCGGGGTTCGTCGAGATCGGAGTGGAGCCGACGCGCATCTATCAGGCCGATGACGTGAAGGAATTGCTGGTCGGCACAGAGCTCTCCAGTGATCAGCTCGTGGCCCAAGTCGAGGGCAAGTTCATGAGCGCATTCGTTCGAGCCAGGAAACCGGCCGTGACGGTCTAACTGCGCGGTGCAGCCAAAGCACGAAGGAGCGAAGGTGATGGAACTCGCATTATCAGTGGATCAGCCTCAAGTGGCCACGAAGCGGCTGTCGTTTTTTGAGCGATATCTGACCCTCTGGGTGGCGCTCTGCATGGTGGCCGGTGTGGTGATCGGGCAGGCGGTGCCCGGTTTGGTGTCGAGCCTGCGAGGGGCTGAGATCGGGCAGGGCAGCCATATCAATCTGCCGATCGCCGTCCTGATCTGGCTGATGATCGTGCCGATGATGATGAAAGTCGAGTTTGCGGCAGTGCGTGACGTCGGTCAGCGGCCGGTCGGCCTGCTGATTACCCTGTTCGTGAATTGGGTGGTGAAACCTTTCTCCATGGCACTCTTCGCCTGGGTGTTTTTCCGGTACGTATTCTCAACCTGGATCTCACCCGCGGAGGCCGACCAATACATCGCAGGTACCATCATTCTGGCCGCGGCGCCCTGCACGGCAATGGTGTTTGTGTGGAGTTACCTGACGGACGGAGACCCTGCGTACACGCTCGTCCAGGTGGCGGTGAATGATTTGATCATGCTCGTGCTCTTTGTCCCGATTGTCGGCTTGTTGGTAAGCGGCGCGTCGTCGTTGGCCGTGCCGTTCGATGTGTTGTTGTACTCGGTGGCGATTTTTATCGTCATTCCGGTGGTCGTCGGCGCCGGGCTCCGGCTGTGGCTGGTGCGCAGGTATGGGCTGCAGTGGATGGAAGAGCAGTTGTTGCCGCGATTCGCGCCGGTGACGATCGCAGCGTTGCTTCTCACGTTGGTGTGCATCTTCGCGTTTCAGTCGCAAAACATCCTGGGGAAGACCGTACACGTCGTGTTGATTGCGGTGCCGATTCTCCTGCAGGTCTATATGAATTCGTCGCTGGCCTACTGGCTGATGCATCGGTGGCGGGTTCCCTATGCGATCGCTGCGCCGGGGGCGCTTATCGGTGCCAGCAACTTTTTCGAGTTGGCTGTGGCCACGGCCATCGCCCTCTTCGGGCCGGAGTCGGGTGCCGCGTTGGCGACGGTGGTCGGGGTATTGGTGGAAGTACCCGTCATGTTGTCCGTCTGCAGTGTCTGCAACAAGACCAGGCATTGGTTCAATCAGGAGGCCGGCACATGAAGACACGAGTGTTATTTCTTTGTACTGGCAACTCCGCACGCAGTCAGATGGCGGAGGGGTGGTTGCGGCATCTGGCGGGTGACCGGTTTGAGGTGGTCAGCGCAGGTACTCACCCGGTCGGTTTGAATCCGGGTTCGGTCGAAGCCATGGCCGAAGTCGGCATCGACATTTCGGAGCATCGATCAAAGTCTGTCTCAGAGTTTCTGACGCAACCGTTCGACCACGTCATCACGGTCTGCAATCGGGCAAAGGAATCCTGTCCCAGGTGGCCGGGACCTACGCATCTGCTGCATTGGAGTTTTGACGACCCGGCGGCAGCCACCGACTCTGACGAAGCCCGCCGGCAGCTCTTTCGACGCGTTCGCGACGAGATTCTCGTGCAGATCAAGGGTTTCCTCACTCAAGAGGGAATACGGCTCATACCGGATGCTGGCTAGGTGACGGCGCCGCCACAAGACGAACCGGACCCGGCCGTGCATCCGTAACAATGGTTTCTGGTCACGATCTGTCGATGGTGCAGGAGTGCCGGATCGAAATCTCGAATGTGTCGGGGGGTGCCTTGTGAGAGCGGCAGTTCCAGCATCTGATTGAAGTCGCAATCATAGAGGGTTCCGTCCCATCCGACCGACAGGGTGTAGCGACACATGACACCCGCCGCCGCCGCCGGGTTAAAAGCCGCCGCAAGCCGTTCCATATAACCTTCGTAATTGCCGCTCTCGATCAGGAATTCCAGAAATCGGCTGATAGGCATATTGGTGATCGTGTAGAGGTGGGTGAAGCTGACGCCGTGACGGGAGGCCAGCTCTTTCCGGAACTTCGCCTCGATCCCGTCCTGCTTCGGTGGAAGAAAGGCGCCCACCGGGTTGTACACCAGGTTGAGCGTCAGTCCGCTGCCCTCTTTGCCGTAGCCCAGTCGGTTCAACAATCGAAGGGCCTCCATCGATTTGTCGAAAATCCCCTCGCCGCGTTGCGCATCCGTCTGAGTCGCCTGATAGGACGGCAGCGACGCAATCACTTCCACCCGATGCTGCGCGAGAAATTCTCCCAAATCGGCTTGTGAAGGCAGGAGCAAGACGGAAAGATTGCAGCGATCCAGCACCTGACGGCCCAACGATCGGGCCTGTTCGACGACCCAGCGAAAGTGCGGATTCAGTTCAGGGGCGCCGCCGGTGATATCCACGGTGGGAATATCCGTGCGAGCCAGGGCCTGGAGACAGAGGTCGAGCGTGTCTTTCGACATGACTTCCGTCCGGTCCGGTCCGGCATCCACGTGGCAATGGCGACAGGTCTGATTACACAGCTTCCCCAGATTGAGTTGGAGTGTCGTGATCCCGGTCGCGTGAAGCGGATACAGTCCAACCTGATTGAGGGCCGTCTCGAACGGCTGACAGGCCGTAGTCTGGGCCAGGAGGCGCAGCTGCTCGGATGCGGCCGCGAGCGGATCCCGTCGAGCGAGCAGGCTTAGACCCATCGGATCGATCCTTTCCTCATCGTCACCCGGCTTAGCAACAACCGCCGGTCGGATTACAGGCGACTTCTGTGCCGTCCACCGCTGCCGAGGCTCGTTGGTAGATCGTGAAGTGAGGACGATAGGCGTCTTGTGTCAGGACCTGAAGGGTCTTCGAACAGATTTCCAACGGCACGCCGCGGTAGTACTGATGATGATCGTCGTCTTCGGCGTTGATGATCGGGCCGGTGAGAATCGCATAGGCGCCTTGCCAGACGCAGGGCTTCTGTTCCGGGAGGATCGCGCACCAGCGCGGGTCGGTGGCGGCGAGTGTGATGGGTGTGGTGCCGAGAAGAAACAAGGAACGAAACGGTTCGCTCTGCAGTAGTTGCGCACTTCGAGCGTCGATGGCCTGGGGGACCCCACGCTCGTATCGTTGTCCCAATTCATCCGTGACGATCGAAAAGGGACCACGGAGGGTAGCATAGGCGGCGGCGCGCTCATCGGCAACCGGCGGGAACTTGTATCCGGTGAGCGTCACCGAGAGGAAATGAATGCCGTCGATCGACTGCCAGGGCGTGGACTTGATCTGGTGGACCGCGCGGAATCCGGCATCGACCATCCCACCGATATAGTCCTGCACCTGCAACGCGCCGGAGAGGCAGTCGCCCCACTTGGCGGCATCGTGCACCAGGTATTGCGGCACGACCTGGTCCGAGACGATGTCGGAAATCGTAAACCGGCCGCCCGGCTTGATCACGCGGTACATCTCGCGGAAGACCTTCCGCTTGTCCGGCGCCAGATTGATCACGCAGTTGGAAATGATCAGGTCGACGCTGGCGTCCTCCACCGGCATGGCATCGGCCATCCCCTTGCGGAACTCGATGTTCGATGTCGCGTAGCCCAGGTTTCCGGCCACGATGGGCGCATTACGGCGAGCAATCTCCAGCATGGTGTCCGTCATGTCGATTCCGATGACCCGGCCGGTGGGCCCCACCCGGCGCGCCGCCTCAAAACAATCGATCCCTCCGCCGGAACCGATACCCAGCACGGTTTCCCCGGGTTGAACCGTATTCAGTCCCGCCGGAGTGCCGCAGCCGTAGGAAATGGTCAGCACTTCTTCGGGAACGAACGATTTGAGGTCGGCAAAGTCGTACCCCGTCGGACAGCACATCTGTTCGCCGGTCGCAGCCGCCCGGGCATAGCGATCGCTGACTTTCTGGGTGATATCGTCGATGGCCATGGGGGTCCTTTGGTTTCAGTGACACGATGGAAGTGTTTATGTACCAACCCTTCCCATCCGAGGTCAATCTGGTCCGGCGGGATCGATTTTCCGATCCCGCCTTCCGGGATGATGCAATTGAAACAATGGGTATTCAGCAGCCGCGGGAGTCACTCGGCCAGCCATCGCTTTTCTCTGCTTAAGGCAGCCGTTTGAGCCGCCCCCGCAGATCACGAGCCTAGGCGTCCTGCCCTGACTACTGCATCGAAGTCACCGGCGTCTCGACGATGTCGCCCTTCATCGGCCCCAAGGCGCCGAGCAGTTCGTTTTTTTCCCGTTCAGGTACTTTGAATTTGTTCAATGTGGCGACGAGGTCTCCCACCAACGCATCGAAGTCGCTGCTGCTGACGCCCATGCCGGCATGGGTGCTCTTCATGTCTCGACCCGTGTAGGTACAAGGACCACCTGAGGCCTGACAGATTTGATCGACCAGCATCGACTTCAGGCGCGGGATATTGGCGTTGGCGAATTTGCCGTTGATGCGGGTGTCGGCGGCTACGCGGCCGACGAAGTCGTCCACCACGGCGGTAATGGCCGTTTTACCACCTAAGCGGTCGTAGAGCGGTTTTTCAGCCGCACGTGCAGTGCCGGTCGGGCTTGAGCCGATCGTATTGCAGGCTGCGACCGTCAGCGCGAGGCCGAGGACCAGCGACAAGGATGCGATTCGTTGCGACATGGGAGTACCTCCTGGTTAAGGGTCTGTTTGTCCGGGCCGGCCTCGTATCGACAGCCACCGGCCCTCTGTCACGAACTACGAAGGGGGGCGGCAGTTGGATTTCCGGGTAACGAAAAAACTCCGTTGTGCCTCAATTATTCCGGTGCTACAGTTTCGTCGGATCGATGCAAGCAAAGGGAATCTCATTCAGACGCGCATGAGGCTGGGCATGATCCGTTGGCGCGAAGTGCCGGTTCCACAGCAGAAGGGTTGCGGTCATGACCGATCCACGTCACAAAGACGAGCTGTCTGAACGTGCAGCCCGTTACGCCTTGGAGCCGCTTGGGGATGACGAGCAGGGGCAATTCGAACGGGCCTTGGTGACCGCACCTCAGGAAGTCCGGCCGCAGGCCGCAGCGTCTCAGAAGGTGGCGCAGGAGCCGGCGTTGAGCGGTCCCGCCGTCTCGCCTCCGGCGTCCCTCAAGGCCAAACTCATGGCGCGCATCGCGCAGGAGCCGCAGGAAGGGCCGGCCGCAGGGGATTTCACCATCGTTCGATCCGCGCACATGGCCTGGCGGGATTTGAGTCCGGGTGTGTCTATGAAAATGCTGTTCAACGATCCGGCCGGCGCGCGGGCCACGATGTTACTGCGGCTCGCTCCGGGGGGAGAACTGGCGGCGCACCGCCACGCGCAGGCCGAAGAGTTCTACGTGCTGGAAGGGAGCTGCATTTGCGCCGGAGAATTCCTCCAGGCCGGGGACTACCACCGAGCCGAGGCCGGAAGCGTCCATCCAGTCACGTCGAGCGAGCAGGGGTGCCTGGCGCTGGTGATGACCTCGACGCAGAACGAACCAGCCGGGTAGTGCGTAACTCGTCTATTGCCGTTGCTTCGACGGTTGTCCGAAGACCCACCAATAGATCGTGACATTCACCAGCACCACCAAGGTACCCAGAAGAATCTGAATGTTGCGTGTCAGCCCTTCCGGGTACATCAGGGGCAGGAGGTAGCGCCCAATGAAGTCGGAGGCACGGGTTGATTGTCCGGCCATGGCCCGCAGTATGTTTTCAATCGGGGTGAGCGGACAGATCCAACCGGTGTACTCGACAACCGCTCCCCAGATCGCCGCCGGCAGATGCAGCCAGGCAAGGCGCGGCCATTTCAGCAGAAGGAACCCGCCCGTCATCACGAAGAGCACAAAAACCAGGTGAAGCAACAATACGAGGTCCGCGCCGAGTCGATACCACATCCTGCTAGTCTGCGGGGTTGCGGGCAGGGATGCAATGCGACGAAGGGTGCGGTTTAAAACAAGCGAGGCGGAGCTTCCTCATCAGCCGGAGCAGGATAAGCAAGCCGGCTGCCCTCGACCCGGGCAAAGGCAGTCATCTGATGGCTCTTGACCTGTGTGAGACCCAGGATGTGGACGACCGTCCATCCACGGGCGACGAGGGCATCGGCGATCAATGACCGGTGACAGCGCCAGGGGACGGCTTCCGCACACATGATCGCCGTGCGTGAAGGAACGGCCGCCCCGGTCAAGACGTCGAGAGCCTGCTGAAATTCCCCGGTCTGCATGTAATCCGCATATCCTCTAAAGCTCGAATTTTTCCATCCGTCGTTCGGAGAGTGTGATCGCGCCGCTCGGCGACCACCCAGTTCCGGAAGATGTCGGTATCCAACTCCTGTAGCGGCAAGACTCCTTTCCAATGCGTCGGATTGAAAATGAGGGTAACGTCGGGATCCCGGATAACGCCGTACGTCGATCAGCAGGGCAATCTTATGCGCGCTTAATAGCGCAAGGAATTCTTCGCACGAATGTGTCGAATGGCCGATGGTCCAGAGCGTGGGATGGGGTATGGCGGGCTGTGCGGTCATCTCGCGGAGGTAGAACGGTCATGGCCCTGCGGCGGGGCGGTGAAGGGAAGGGGCAACTGCGCGGTGGGTAAGGTCACGGCGCTGCGTGCCCAGGCGGCCAGCTCCTGCGGGTCCTCCAGAATATCCACCGGTACTTCGTAATACTGTCGGAGCGTTTGTTTGGCGCTCGGACGGAAGGGGTGCATGCCATGCGCGCGATAGAGCGGTTGCGTCACGTCGTTGGTTCTGAAAAAGAGCCGGCCCTTATGAATGATGCCGAAGAACGTGTTCCGCTGGTAGAGGCCATACCCGCCGAACATGGTTTTGCTCCTGAGCTCAGGCATGTGACCGAGTTGATCCAGTACGAAGTCTTTGAAGCTGTCGTGGCGCATGTGTCGGGACTGATTGGATGGACCGCTGCTTCTGTCGGCCGTCTCGATCGGCGCACTCTGCACCGATGTTTCAATTATTTCAACTGCCGAGCCGGACGAGTGGTCGAGCGTGTGGAAGGTGGAGGCCGATACCAGGATGCACCGCCGCTGTGGTTGGCGAGAACTTCGTCGCTCCTGAACCGAGTCGTCCCGTGGATGCTCCACTGCTCGAGCTGGGCATGGCCCACGAGGCGCAAGCTATTCAGGGATGTCTTGGATGAAACCAGTCGATGCGCTGTCGTCCGCCGAGCCCCTGTCGGGATCTCGACGGACGAAGAGTGCGTCAGTGTGACGAGGAAAAAACTCAGGCTTTTTCTTTGACCGTGAGATCGTTTTTCACAGCCTTTACCCCGGGCACTTGCCAGGCCGACCAGGAGGCTTGCGCGCTGGTCGTCAGGTCCTGAACTTCGCCGGTGAGCGAGACGACACCAGCGTTGGTCTGCGCATGGATACCGGCTTTCTTCAGATGGGCATCCTTCTCCATGTGTTCATGCACGCGGGCGGTGATGGCGTCATCCTTGTCATCCGTCGCTTCGCGTTTGGAGGGGGCCACCACCTGCAAATCGTTCTTCACGGTTTTGACCCCGTCGATCCCTTTGGCAATCCCTTCCGCGGCTTGTTTGGCCATGTCGGAATCGACCTTTCCGCGGATCATCACGGCGCCCTGGGCGGTCTCCACGTTGATCTCGCTTCCCTTCACCCGGGAGTCGGCAAACAATGCGATCTTGGTCTTCGCCGTGATCCAGGCGTCGTTCATAGGGGTCTTCTCGTCGGCCTTGCCGATGGCTTGGGCCGAGCCGGTGACCATCGCTCCACCAAGAACCAATGCGGCGCAGAGAGTCAGTACAGTGCGTGTGTTCATCGAGTCTCCTTCAGCGAACAGTGAAAATGTGCGGCGAAATATGTTTCGCCGATCGTGCCGATTCAGGGAGTCTTCGTTCCCTCGGCGTCCGGCTTCGCCTGCTCATGCCAGTGGGAAGCCCACTGCATCAGCTCGGCCTTCTTCTCGCCGTACCGTTCCTGCACTTTGCCGACAAAGGTATCGTAATTTCCGGAGATCTGCTGCAGGTCGTCTTCGGTAAACTTGCCCCATCGTCGGTGCAGATCCCCTTTGAACTCGAGCCATTTTCCTTTGAGTTGATCCGCGTGCATACGGCCTCCTTTCTGGTGTTAGCCATGAACCGACGACCGGGTTGGACTGTGGAGTCCGCATCGGATGAACGGCTCAGGACGCCTGGAGCGTTGTGAGAGCGATCAGATGGTGCGCGTAGGTCGTCGCGACATCAGGTGCACCACCAGTAATACCGCCCCGATAAAAAACAAGATCCAGGACATCTGGACGACGACTGCGGCCACACCCAAATAGTGCAGGGCGTTGGCCATCAATCCGACGACGAAGAACATCAACGCGTAGTACAGCATTTGGCACTCCTAGGGAGTCACCGGCGTGGGTCGAACGATCCTCCGGGAGCCTCGACACCGATGGCTGCGCTCCATGAGCGGCCGGCGCATCGGTCGGGCAGTACCTCAAAGAGACTCGAATACAGGAGCGGCGGAGACTGGGGAATCAGTCACGCGTATGAAGGAACGGGAAGCGCGAGGATAGGACAGTCAGCGGAGCTTCATCCGGGCACCTCTTCACGCTAAGCGCAATCGGCAGTGAGGTCAAGCACTATAATGTCACCATACAAGGTTGGTGAGGGCGTGGTGTATCTGCATAGATGGAGATCAGGGGGAAATCCCGCCGGCGGCCAGGGGTTTCTCTAGTGCTGCGACGGTGGCGGCGGCGGTACAAGTCTGAGAGGCAACTCACCACATTTGGAGGACAGGTATGCGTACATTCATTATTGCGGCTATCGCGGGGTTCAGTCTGTTGACGGGGTTGTCGCTTTCCGCAGGAGCGGGGGAAACCAAGGCCAAGATCGAAAAGGGCAAGGGGGAGGTCAAGGGCGATCTCGAAGAGATGAAGGGTGAGACCAAGGCGATGAAGGAAGAGTTGAAAGGGAACGACACCAAAGCGGAGATGGAACGGGCAAAAGGTAAATTGAAAGGCGCGGGCGAGCGGGCCAAAGGGAAGGTGAAAGAGCTGAAGGAAAAGGCAACGGACTAGCGCCGGGGCGTTCCTGCCCGCCGGCTCGTCGGGGCCGGCGGGCGTGTATTGTATTGTGCGAGCGGACGCTATCGCGGTTTGCGCGCGCTTACGATCCTCACCGCAATGGGCAACGAGACTCCCTCTGGCCCATGATATTCGTTTACGGTCTTGACGATGCCGCGCTCCGCGTCGGCCTGCTGCTCTTTTGTCAATGTGGCAAACAGGTTTTGAATCGGTGCGGCGACATCCATCAGGCCGCGAAAAAATTCCTCGCCCGAAGCATAGGACACCTCGGCCGTGAATTCATCGTCGTTGAGCGGCTTCAGACCGGCGCGTTCGAACATGCCGGCCAGGTCGCCCGGCTTTGCAAGCCGGAAGATGCCGGGCGCGTCAGGGTCCTGCGGCGGTAGGGGGGTGATGGTCTTGATCACGTCCATGGGAATGCGAATGAATGGATTCCTGTCCGGCGCAGACCAGACAGCGGCGGCGACATAGCCACCCGGTTTCAACACCCGGGCGATTTCCGCGGCAGCCTTCGGAATTTCAGGCAGGAACATCAAGCAGAATCGGCTGATCACGGCATCAACGGAGCCGGTCTCGAACGGCAGTGACGTGACATCCCCGGTGCGAAACGTCACGTGCGCCAGGCCCAGAGTCTTGGCTTTGCGTGACGCGACCGCCAGCATGGAGTCAGCGAGGTCGATCCCGATCACGCTGCCCTCCGGTCCCACCACTTCACCGGCCAGCAGCGCCGGATAACCGGTACCCGATCCAAGATCCAGGACCCGCAGCCCGGGCCGCACCCGCGCATCGGCCACCAGCCGGTGGTTGATGAAGGCCATGTTGCGGTTGAAAAACTGATCCCATTTGTCCCAACCGGCGGCAACGCGGTTCCAATCCTGACGCTGGGCTTCGATCACAGACTCTGGTGTTTGTGACGGCATCGGAAGGACTCCTTGTTCAACAGCGTGGGGGATGACGGTTATTTCACACGTTCGAAGGTGAACACCTTCGGCACGTCTTTGCCGGCCTTGCTCAAGATCCAGGTCTGGGTCATGTGATCGTGGTCTTTGACCTCGAGGGTGAGTTGGCGCATATGCACATTGGTCGGATTGGTCAGATTTGTGGCATCCACGAAGGCAAAGGTAATGGCCTTGTCGCCTTCCTTGATCGCCGCAGCGCGCATGCGGGGCTGATTATTGAGGGAGCAGTAGTGCGTCAACATCAGTTGGTCGCCGTCGCTATAGTACATCGTCGTCATCGGAGGGCTGTCCGGAGGAGTGAGTATTTCGGTAAGGGTGGTCCCGCCTGAACTGAGCGTGAAGGTAATCTTGTGGGCCTTTCCTTCTGCGTCCGTCCCCTTCCATTCTCCCACGAGGAACTTTAA
>JBEIQG010000019.1:0-27863 GCA_040376625.1 Nitrospira sp.
ACGCGCTCAAGTTCATCCACCATCCGGTCGATCGAATAAGACTGTTCGACCGTCCGGCGGCCCCGCCGCCCCATCGCGGCGCGAAGCTCGGGATCGACCAGCAGGCGGCCGATCCGGTCGGCCAATGCATCGGCATCCCGCGGAGGAACGACGAACCCCGACTCTCCGTCGGCCAGCACATCGGGAATCGAACCGGTGGTCGTCGAAACAACGGGGAGTCCGATCGCCAGGGCCTGCATCAGCACCTGGGGAATGGTATCGCCTTCGACCGTGGGGATCACAAAGAGGTTCAACGAACGGAACACATCCAGGAGGTCGTCTCGGAATCCCAACATACGGACATCGGCGGTCAAGCCGAGGCGTTGGATCTGAGCCCGGATGTTCTGCTCCTCCGGCCCTTCCCCCACGATGAGAAACGCCACTCCCCGGTGTTGCTGCAATACCTTGGCCGCCGCCTCCACAAGATACCGGTGGCCTTTATAGTCCCGCAGATAGGAAATCATTCCGACCAGCAGCTGCCCGGCAGGAATTCCCAGCTCGGAGCGGATATCGTATCGAGGATTGGCCGGAGAAAAGTGCTCCACATCCAAGCCGATCGGAAACGATGCGACACGGTCCGGCGCCAATCCATCGCGATGGATGAGATCCTGCCGGTTCCGTTCACTCCCGGTCACGATGACCATGTCGAAGAGACGACGATACAGTAAATGCGTGGTGGCGTTGTTATTCAACGGTGCGGAGATATGCCGCGTGCGAATGACCTTGGGTCGCGGAGCGAGCAGGCGCGACGATAGTGCGGCGATCCAGCTATCGCGTGAACTGTTGACGTGGACGATCTCGGGACGCTCCCGCTTGAGCAACGCGCGAAAAGCCGCAATCGAGAGCGGCAGCCGCCATTGCCGCATGACAAACGGTTCGACCGGAAGCCCCCGTTCCCTGGCCATGGTCATGATGGGGCTGCGGGGCTCCAGGACCAATCGAATGCGATGGCCGCGCTTCAACAGACGCTCAGCGTGCAGCAGTACGGCCAATTCTTGTCCCCCGACCGCCGTGCTGGATTCCGCAATGAGGATGTTCACAATGATCCTGACGATCGCTCAAGTTGTCGTTCGACTGCCCGAACGACCTGTTCCGGTCGCACGGCGGTCAGACATTCGAGGGGGACGGCATGGGCACAATCGCGGCGAAAACAGGGCCTGCATTCCACCGCATGCGACAGGACGACATGACCTGTCCCATAGGGCCCGGTTCTGACTGGGTCCGTGGGGCCGAACAGGGCTACCACCGGCGTCCCCACTGCCGCCGCGATGTGCATCGGTCCGGAATCGTTCGTCACCAAGACCGCCGCGCGGCGGAGTAAACCGGGAAGCAAGCCTACAGGGGTCTGTCCTGTCAGATCAATCGCTTTCGTACGCATGAGCGCCGTCACCGCCAGCGACTCCGCCCGCTCGGCCGGCCCGCCGATCAAAACCACGGGCAACGCCCGCTCGTGAGAAAGCCGGTCCGCCACCTCGGCAAAATGCTGCGGCGGCCACCGCTTGGTCTCCCAACGTGCGGACACGTTCATGGCGATCCAGCGAGGCGACGAAGAAAGTCCGGCTCCCGCTAGAATGCCCTCCAAGGCTTGCCCGTCTTCCGACCGCTCCCGAAACTCAAAACGAGGCTGCGCCGGACGTGCAGCGCCCAGCGCCTCGGCAACGAGCAGGTATCGATCCACCGCATGCACCGGTGCGGCAGGAACCGACACCCGCTGCGTGTAGAACGCCGGACTGCCCTCCCTCGCATTGGCAAATCCTACCCGCCGGCTGCAACCGGACAACCATGCCATCGCACCGCTCCGGAAAAGTCCCTGGAGATCGACCACCAGATCGAAGTCGGCCGCTCGAAGATCAGGCACCCGCGCTAACCAACCTTTGATCCCTTCTGACACCGAACAGACCCGCTCGACCCCGGCCATGACTTCCACCAGCGGGGCCCATTGCCGCTTCACCAGCCAGGTGACCTCGGCTTGAGGAAACCGCTCGCGCAGCGCCGCCAGGGCCGGCATCGCGTGCACGATGTCCCCCAACGAACTTGGCTTGATGAGCAGCAGTCGACGTACGGGTTCGGTCATCGGCCACCAGCCATGATTAGCGCTGCGGGTCTGCGACGGGCCTGTGCGTCGCGTGGCCGACAATCCAGTCCGCGGCCTGCGACAACCCCTCGGCCACATAGTCGGGAGGCAGATCGCGCGCCGTCAGGTCGGCCAAGGCCTCCGCAGCGGAGGGGCCGGTCGTAACCAAGACGCTCTGCGCGCCCACCTGCTTGGCCAGTTCTACGTCACGAACACTGTCGCCGATCACATAGGCGCGGCTCAGGTCCACCTGCAATTCGGCATGGGCCCGGTCGATCATACCTCGGGCCGGCTTGCGACAATTGCAGTGATCGTCGGGATGGTGAGGACAAAAATACAGCCCGTCGAGCGTCACCCCGTCTTCAGCCAGCACCAGCCGCAACTTGTTGTGAATCGCCTCGAGGTCCCTGGACGTAAAATAGCCTCGCCCCAGCCCGGACTGATTCGTGACGACGACCAGGCGCGCTCCCGCTTGTTTCAACCTGGCCAGAGCCGCGCCCACGCCGGGCAGAACCTTGAAGTCATCGGGAGACTTCACATAGCCCGTATCGACATTCAACGTGCCGTCGCGATCGAGAAAGACAGTCACCCCCGCCAGCGCCGTGGAAGCACGGCCCGGCGGCAGCGGCGCCGGTTCCACCGGCGGAGGAGGAGCCACCAGCGGCAGGTGCTGCGCCGCTGCATCGTACACCTGCTCCACCGTGACCCCGGTCATGCATCGATGGTCAATAGGACATTCCCGCAAGAGACAGGGCGCGCAGGACACCGGCTGCCGAACCAGCTTGGCATCGACGCCGAACGGCGAGGTCGTCTGCCAATCGGTCGGACCGAACACGGCTACCAGCGGGACCTTGAAGGCCGCCGCGACGTGCATGGGCCCCGTGTCGTTCGTGAGAAACAGCTGGCACCGCTTCACGAGCGCCATCAATTCCCGCACCGTCGTCTGGCCGGAACATACGACCGTACGCGTCTTGATCCGGTCGGCGATGGCTTTTCCCAGGGGCTCCTCACCCTTGGCTCCCAGGATCGCCACGCCGACCCTGGCGCCCGATCGATCCTGCGCATCCTTGACCACACGATTCACGACGTCCGCGTACCGGTCCGGTAACCAGCGTTTGGCGTGGCCATAGGTCGAGCCGGGGTTCACGCCGATCACCACATCCGAAGACCCGATTCCGGCATCAGCCAAACGTCCGGCGATCAACGCCGATTCATCCGCCGTGACAAACAGGCGAGGCGCAGGCGCCGGCCCCTGTCCACCGAGCGGCTTCAGGAGATCCCAATAGTACTCGACCTGATGCCGTTGAGCGGTTCGTGGCGGCACGGTCACCGGGTCGGTCAGCAACAGCGTTCGGCCGTCCGTCGCGTATCCGAATCGTCTGGGAATACCAGCCAGGAAACTGATCAGCGCCGCCTCAAACGCATTCTGAAACAGGATAGCCAGGTCGAATCGATGACGGCGCAGCACCGCGGCAAGAGTCCATTTTCCGACCAGCCCCGCATGGCGTCCCCGATCGTCATACACCAGCGTCCTGTTCACCGCCGGATGCTGCGCCAGAAGATCCGCAATGCCGGGTTTCACCAGTAGTGTGATCTCGGCCTGCGGAAACAAGGTGCGCAGCTGACTCAGTGCCGGTTCGCACATGACTGCATCCCCGAGCCAATTGGGCCCGCGGACGACGATGCGGCGGATCCCTTCCTTACGCATGATCTCCGGTCCCACCCGGTGCTGAGTCGAAGCGCAACAACCGCTCCAATACTTCCTGTCCCGAAAGAATCTCCGTGCGAAGCCTCACGGCCCAGCAGTCGTCCTCCGGGGCAAACAACGGCGCAACCTTGTCGGCATCTTTCTCCGTCGTCACCAGCAGATCGGCACCAGCGGCTTTGGCCCTGGTGCGAATGCTGTCGACCATGTCAGGGGTATAGTGCACATGATCGGGAAATGCCAGCATCTCACTCACGGCGATACCCAGGCCGGCCACCAAGACGCGAAAGGACTCGGCGTTGCCGATCCCGCTGAAGAGCAGTGCCGACCGGCCGCGGAATGCATCCAACGGGAGCCGTTTACCAGTCCCCACGTGCAGAAACTCCTCCGCTTGGAAGCCCACACGAACCAGCGGCGGAAGCGAGCCGCAGGCATCGAGCAAGAGACGCCGCACCGACTCCCCTCCGTGCGCCTCATCGACCCGGGTGATGAGGATGGCCGACGCACGCGCCGCCGCCGAGAGGGGCTCCCGTAATCGCCCGACCGGCAATGCCGCCTGGATCCCCTGCACATCCGTCGCATCCACCAGCAGCAGATTCACATCGCGATGGAGTTGGACATGCTGAAACCCGTCATCCAGCACGAAACAATCCACCGGCAGTCGCTCCAACACCCATAGACCGAGCGCATATCTGTCCGATCCCACCGCTACGACCGCCTGAGGACAGCGGCGCGCAATCAGATAGGGCTCGTCTCCGGCCTCTTCCGGACCGACCAACACCTGTCGCCCGTCGGAGACCAGCAATTGTGAAGCTGTACTACGACGCCGATATCCGCGGCTCAGAATCGCGACGCGATTGCCCTGTGCCGTCAGCCGCTCAACCAGATGCATCACGACCGGCGTTTTGCCTGTGCCACCGACGGTGAGATTCCCGACGCTGATGACAGGTCGACATAACCGACGCGTGGGGAACAAGCCATGTGTATAACACCACAGCCGAAAGCTCGCCGCGAGTTCGTAGGGATACCCGAGCCACCGTAACCACGACCGAGGCCCTCTCGACATGGTCGCTGCCATTACGATTGTCGACTCGCCAACTCTCGCCCCTGTCCAACCGGCGCGTCCTTGGAACCTGCCCGCCCTGGAAGAAACGTTGCGATAATGTCCGCGCTACGCTGCAGCGCACCCTGGTTGTCCGCCACGACCTGCTGGGCCGCCTGCCCCATCCGCTGCAACGCAGCGGGATCGCGAAGGAGTGCTCGCAGGGCCTGCGCAAGGTCCTGTTCGTCCTGCACCACCCGTCCTCCATGCGCATTTACCAGGAGTGCCGCCACTTCGGCGCAATGGTCGGTATGAGGGCCGAACAGCACCGGTTTCCCCCAGACAGCCGGCTCCAAGAGATTATGCCCGCCCACCGGCGCGAGCGTGCCACCGACAAAAGCCGCTACGGCGTCCCGATACAACAGGGCTAATTCACCGCGCGTGTCCAGAACCAACACAGGCGCTCCCTTGCCCGCCATCGGCGCCTGTCCGCCCGTGCTGCGCCGGGTCACCGAGAGGCCTTTCGCCTGGATCATCTGTGCCACCTGCGCCGCTCGTTCGATATGGCGGGGCGCCAAGATCAGGCGAAGATCAGGGAACTCATGACTCAGGACCTGATAGACATTGACGATCGCTTCTTCCTCGCCGGGATGGGTGCTTCCGGCTACCAGCAACAACTCCCGATCGTTCAACCCGAGCACCGCTTTCGACAGGGCCGTGCCGCCCGCAGCAGTCTGTGGGAGCGGTTGATCGAACTTGATATTGCCGGTACATCGAATCCGTGACGGCTCGGCTCCCAAGTCAATCATGCGCTGTGCATCCCGCTCCGATTGCATGAGGCAGCAGCTGATCATATTCAGCATGGTCCGGTAGAAATCCCGGATAACCGGCAGGCGCTGCCGCTCAAAGGAACGGGTGGACAATCTTCCGTTGACGAGAATCGAGGGCACATTCCGCCGCTGCAAACTCCGCAGGATATTCGGCCAGAGTTCCGTCTCGACAAAAATATAAAGACTCGGCTTTAGACGGTCGATCGCCCGATTGACGATCCAGGGAAAATCGAGCGGGGCGTACCGGTGCTCGGCCACGCCCTCCAACCGCTGTTCCACAGCCTCGCGCCCGGTTTCGGTCACGGTCGAGACGACCAACCTCGTCTGAGGGTATCGCCGACGCAGATCCCGCACAAGCGGCGCCACGGCAACCACCTCGCCCAACGATACCGCATGAATCCAGATACATGCTGAATTGCCGGTCGGTTCAGAGGCGGGCGTCTCCGCGCACAGTCCCAGCCGTTGGGGCAACCCGCGTCGACATCGTTGCTTGGCCAACAGGACGAACAGGATGACCGGGGAGACCAGGAGCAGAAGGCCGTTGTAGAGCAGATACCACATCACGGAGCAGCCCGCAGGACGGCCTCATCGGCCTCGATCGTCATGCGGTTCAGCGTCTCTTCCAATACCAGGCGATATCGCTCGAGGTCGTCGGACGAGGCGTCGTGCGGCACGCTGATCGGCGGCCCCAGGAGAAAGAGCCCATGCGAGAACGGATAGGGCATGATGAACCGGTCCCAGCTCGCGAAGAGTTTTTTTTTGAGCAACCGAAGGCCATCGGGACGATCGGCAGACCGGTGGCTCTCGCCAACTGCACGACGCCGACCTTGGCGACCTGACGGGGGCCCTTCGGTCCGTCCGGCGTCAGCACGAGATTCCCGCCGGACCGCCCCAGGCGTATCAACTGTCGAAACGCCTCCGCGCCCCCTCTGGTACTGGACCCGCGGACGGCGTCCAATCCGAATCGTGCCACGATGCGGCGGATCAGTTCGCCGTCGCGATGTTGACTGATCAACACATGGGCCTCAAGACCCGGAATGGCCAGCGGCATCATCAGTTGTTGAGCATGCCAGAAAGCCAGGATGACCGGCTTTTCCGCTGCAAATAACCTGGTCACATGCTCCAGGCCTTCGGTGCGCCAGGTCATCGTGCGGCGCAGCAGGTGAATGATCTGGTAGCCGACGGGCGGTACCACCGCAACCTTGAGCGAGTTGACGACGCGCTTCAGCACAGGCTGCGGTTGGGGAGCCGGTACTGATCGATCAGTCATCATAGGCCTGCCGTCCCTCACCGTCCCTTGCGTCCCTACTCCGAGAGCGCATCGGCAAACTGCATTGCGTGCAGGCGCTTATACATACCGCCCTTACGCAGGAGTTCTTCGTGCGATCCGACCTCTGCCACCCTGCCCCGGTCCAACACCACGATGCGGCTGGCATTTTGAATAGTCGACAGCCGGTGCGCCACAACCAGGGTCGTTCGGTTATGCATCAAATTGGTCAGGGCCAGTTGCACAATGCGCTCCGATTGGGTGTCCAACGCCGACGTTGCCTCATCCAGAATCAGAATCGGCGGGTCGCGGAGAATCGCTCGCGCAATCGCCAGACGCTGCCGTTCACCGCCCGAAAGCTTGAGCCCACGCTCTCCGATCAACGTATCATACCCGGCCGGCATCCGGACAATGAACTCATGCGCGTAGGCCAGCTGGGCCGCTCGCATCACATCGTCTGGCGTGGCGCCCTGCCGTCCGTAGCCGATATTGTTGCGCACCGTATCGTCGAACAGCACGACTTCCTGGGAAACGATGCCGATCTGCCCGCGCACCGACCGCAAACTGCAGGTCTGAAGGTCCACCCCGTCGATCAGAATCCGCCCGCCGGTCGGATCGTAGAACCTCGGAAGCAGACTCACCAGCGTGGTCTTTCCACTTCCGCTGCTGCCCACAAAGGCAATGATCTCGCCCGCCCGGATCGTCAGATCGATACCGCTCAGGGCAGGCTCGCTCTGGCCTTCATACTGGAACGCGACCTGCCGGAACTCGAGGGAACTGGAAATGGCCGGCAGCTCCGTCCGGCCGCCGTTGGCCTCCTGCTCCGTCGGCAAATCCAGCACATCGAATACCCGCTCGGCGGCCGCCAGCGCCTGTTGAACCGTGTTGTTCGCGCCGGACAATCTTCTGATCGGCGTGTAGGCCATGAACATGGCCGCCAGGAACGAAAAGAAGGCGCCGGGAGTCATTTCATCATGGATGACCAGATACCCGCCGTACCAGATGATCCCCGCGACCCCGAGCACACCGATGACCTCCATATGGGAGGAACCCAGAGAGGACACCTGAATGGCCTTCATGGTCGTATGGATAAAGGCGTCGTTGCTCAGTCGGAATCGCTTGGCCTCTTCCTCTTCCCGGCCGAACGATTTCACCATCCGGATTCCGGCCAGCGTTTCTTGCAGCGTGGAGGCCATGTCGCCCATGCGTTCCTGGCCGCGCGTCGCCAGATTCCTCAACCGTTTTCCCATTCTCGCCATGGTCACCACGGAGAGCGGTACCACGATCATCGAGACCGCCGCCAGTTTCCAGTTCTGGTAAATGATCACGCCGATCATGGCCAGAAACGTCAGCCCCTGCTGAAATAGATCTTTCAACACCCCGGCGACGGCGTTGGCCATCTGATTCACATCGTTGATGACCCGCGAGACCAACCGGCCCGACGTATTCGTGTCGTGAAAATGAACCGGCAGCCGAACGAGTTTGGAAAAGAGCTGCTCCCTGATGTCGCCGATGACCTGGTTTCCGACATAGTTCATCAGATAGTTCTGCCCGTAATTGAACACTCCCTTGAGGACCGCCACCGCTAGAATCGCGATAGGAAGCACGAGCAGCAGGCTTTCGTCCTTGCTGATGAACAGGCCGTCGAGTACCGGGCGGACCAACCAGGCATAGGCGGCGGAGAGTCCGGCTACGAGCAGCGCGCAGAGAAACGCCGCGCCCAGTCGAAACCGGTAGGGGTTCAGATATTTAAGTAAACGAAGATAGTGTTTCATACCCGACACTCGGCCAGGACCGCCTCCGCGGCACGACGGGAGGCGCCGGGTGTGCCCAACGCCTGGCGGACCGATAAGAGCGAGACCTTCATGTCTTGATAGGCCCGGGTATCCGCCAGCAGCCGTTCGGTTTCCTGTACGAGCCGCTCCGGCGTCGCCTCATCGTGAATCAGTTCCGGTACAATTCCCCGTCCTGCGACCAGATTCGCGAGACCGATCCAGGGCACCCGAATCAGGAGACGCGCCAACCGGTAGGTGAGCCAGGAAGAGGCCCGATAGAACAAAATCATGGGCGTTCCCACCACCGCAGCCTGCAAGGTGGACGTGCCCGACTTGACGACCAGCAGGTCCGAGGCCGCCATGACTTCACTGGCTTGATTGCGAAAGACCCGAATGGGAACCGGGCTCTCTTTCAAGAGATCCGCAAGGAACTGGTCTTGAATCGATGACGCCTGGGCCAGGATGAACTGTATGGACGGATGTCGCTCGGCAAGGCGCTTCACCGTCTCCAGAAGCAGCGGAATATGCTCGAGCAGTTCGCCTTTTCGACTGCCCGGGAACAGGCCGATCACCGGGCCCGCATCCGACAATCCGAACTGCCGGCGCAACGCCAGCCGATCGTACGACGGCGCGACTTCGTCGAGCAACGGATTCCCGACAAACGTACACCGCACACCGGCTTTTTTGTAGAGCGGCTCCTCGAACGGCAGAATTGCGAGCACAAGATCGACGCGCTGCTGGATCCAGCGCATCCGCCCGCGCCGCCAGGCCCACACTTGCGGCGCAATGTAGTACAACACTTTCAGTCTGCAGGCCCTGGCCACGCGCGCAAAATGAAAATTGAGACCAGGGTTGTCGATCAACACGACGAGATCCCAGCGTTCACTCTTGATCAGCGTCCGGATACGCGAGATCCGTTGCAGCATCGTTTTGACGGCAGAAAGGCCGATGAGCCCCATCACGTCCAGCTGGGGAATATCTTTCACCAGTTCGGCGCCAGCCGCCCTCATCGACGGGCCGCCGACGCCCACAATCTGAAGGTCGGGAGACAGCTCCTTGAGCGCCTTTACCAAGTGAGCTCCATGGAGATCGCCGGACGCTTCTCCGGTGACGATTAAGATGCGCGGCATGCTGCTCGTCTCGTGCAGATCGGCACAGAGGTCATCCCGTTACACATTCTCCCGGCCAAAGGCCACCGCCGCAGCCTCATCCGCCGAATGGCGTTGCGTAAACCGGCCGATGGCTTCCAGGACCAGGGTCGCCAGATTAAGCGCCGCTTCCCCGTCTTCACCCGACACGACGGGACGCGTCCCGGTATTCACCGCGTGAATGAATGAGTCCAACTCGAGCCGCAACGGCTCCTCATCTCCGGCCTGGTAGGATTCGACATCGATGGTCGGCTTGGCGCCGGCCGCCTGCATGCGACGGGACACGACAGCCTGACGCGTTTGAAAATCGATCGAGACGTAACGGTCGCGCTGGAAGACACGCAACCGGCGCATCTTGTTGGTCGACACGCGGCTCGCCGTCAGGTTCGCAACACAGCCGCTCGCAAAGGCAATGCGGGCATTGGCGATATCGATGTTCGACGAGAGCACCGGCACCCCGGCCGCCCGCACCTCTTCGACCGGCCCCGGGTTGAACGACAGCACCAGATCCAGATCGTGAATCATCAGATCCAGCACAACATCCACGTCGGTCCCCCGCTCACCGAAGGCGCTCAGGCGGTGACATTCGATAAAGGCCGGACGTTCGATGAAGGGCCGCATGCGCTGCATGATCGGGTTGAACCGCTCGCTATGTCCGACCTGTAACAGGCACCCGCGGCGCGCGGCCAGTTCGACCAGTTCACGGGCTTCCGCCGAGTTCACGGCGATCGGTTTTTCCACCAGCACGTGTTTGCCCGCTTCCAAACAGGCTTTGGTGGCCGAAAAATGCGCAGAGGTGGGAGCGGCCACACTGACAATATCGACGTGCTTCAGCAGGTCGTCGAGGTTCGCCCAGGCCTGCACGTTGTGCCGATCGGCGATCAACTTGGCGCGGGTCGGCGAAGCATCGCACACACCGACCAACATTGCGCCGGGGAGGGTCGCATAGTGGCGGGCGTGGTGCTGCCCCAGGTGACCGACGCCGATCACGCCGGCTCGAAGCTGCTTCATTGTACCCCGTTCTGTCTCAGGCGGCATGCTTCCGTTCCAAGGTGCTCGTCACCCGTGACGCATGAACCGCGAAGGCTACCTTCCGGAAACGATGAGCGTATGGCCGATGGCGTAGAGACAGCCGTGACATTCGCGCTCGATTGCCGCCATAGGCCATGAGCTTGCTGCCAGAAGTTCTTTTCGGCGGACGAGAGACGAACGGCGCTTCGCGACGGATTATGAGCACGGCCTGGCTTCGCATTCTGCGTAGCATGTTCATGGTCACACCTTACAGGCGCTGATCTCACGTCGGCACATGGTCGAGTCATCACACAGCCTGGTGGCGTATTCCAATGATCACGATGCCGGCGCGGTTCGCCCTCGCGATCGTTTCATCACGGTCCAGGAGAATCCCGCGTCCCGCTTCCAACGCAAGCACCGACGCCTTCACGGCCTCCATCACCTCGATGGTGCGCGGGCCGACGGCGGGAAGATCGAACCGGAGATCCTGCTGGGGCTTGCAGCGTTTCACCACCACAGCGCCGCCATGCGCCAGTTCACCGCCCCGGCGGATCGCGCCATCGGTACCTTCCACAGCTTCGACGGCCACAATCACCCGATCCTTCACCACGACACACTGTCCGATATCCAACGCGCCGATCTGTTTCCCCACATCCCAGCCGTACCGGATGTCTTCCCATTCTTTTTTGTTCGGCTGGCGCCTCGTCAGCGTGCCTTCCTCCACCAGGATGCCTTCCAGCCCGAAGGTCGATTCACAGATCTGAATACCTTCCTGCTCAATCTCCTCGGCGACGCGTCGTAGGATATCGTCGTCCTTGAGATGAATCAGTTTGGCGGCCAGGGCCAAGGCGCGAAAGTCCGGCCGGACCGTGGAAAACACGTGCGTCTTCTTGATACCGCCCAGCATGACCGCGCGCTGCACGCCGTCGCCCTTAAGCGCCTCGATCAATTTGCCGAACTGGCCGATCTTGACCCAGTGAATGCGGTCGACATGCCGCGCGAGTTCCGGGTCGGTCTCGCCCTCATGCGCCACCGCGGATACCGAATATCCGAGCCGCTTCGCATTGTCGGCAAAAATGATCGGAAATCGGCCGTTGCCCGCAATCAGCCCGATCCGCTGCCCATCGGGTACCCGCATATGCTCGGCCACCTGCTTCACCACTCGCTACTCCTCTTCGCCCTCTTGATCCTTGCCGACCGACCGGCAGATCCCCCGTTTGGTCCCTTCCATAAACGCGGCCACCTGCATGACATCCGGACTGGCGCTGAAGCTCTCGCGCGCCAGCTTGACGGCTTCCGCCACCCGATGCCCGGAGCGAAACAGGACTTCGTAGGACTTCTTGAGCGCCGCGATGCGCTCGGAGGAAAAACCATGCCGTCGCAGACCGATGGAGTTCAGCCCATACATCCGGGCACGATACCCGCCGGCGGCCCGCATGAAGGGCGGCAGATCCTGGCCGAGCGCGCAGCAACCGCCGACCATCGCATAGGCACCGATTCGCACGAACTGGTGGATGCCGGAAAGTCCGCCGATGATGGCGTGATCGCCGATCGTAATATGGCCGGCCAGACTCGCCGCATTTGCGAGAATGAGATGATCGCCGAGGTGACAATCGTGCGCGACATGGACGTAAGCCATCAGGAAGTTGGAGTCGCCGATACTGGTGACCCCGCCGCCTTGCACCGTCGCCCGATTGACCGTCACATACTCCCGCAGGATATTGTCGTGACCGATCACGACCTTGGTCGGTTCGCCCTTATACTGCATATGTTGCGGTGGTCCGCCCACCGATACAAAGGGATGCAATTCGCACCGCTCTCCGATGTCGGTCCACCCATCGATGCACACGTGAGACAAGACGCGAGTACCTGCGCCGATTCGAACGTGTTCACCGACGACGGAATAGGCGCCCACTTCGACATCGTCTGCGAGCACCGCTTTGGGATGGACCACCGCGGTCGGATGTATTTTCACTCAGAACCTCCTCACCATCGACTGCTATGCTGTTCAACGCCACGCCACCGCCGGCACAGGGCCCGTTACTTGTCCCCGCCGGCCTTTTCATCGGTAACCATGGCCGTGACTTCCGCTTCACACACCAGTTCGGACTCGACGAAAGCCCGGCCCTGCATCTTCCAGAACGGCGCGCGCTTCTTCAGCACATCGACCTCCAAGCGGAGGATGTCACCCGGAACCACCGGCTTTCTGAATTTCGCCCCGTCGATGCCGGTCAAATACACGACCGGCCGACCAACCGGCCCCAGCGACTTGAACGCCAACACCCCGCCGACCTGGGCCAGCGCCTCAAGGATCAACACACCGGGCATGACCGGGCGACCGGGGAAATGCCCCTGAAAAAACGGCTCGTTGATCGTCACATTTTTAATGCCGACGATCCGGCGGTCAGGATCGAGTTCGCGAATGCGATCGACCAGCAAGAACGGATACCGGTGGGGAAGGATCGATTGAATCTCAACATTGTCCATCACTGACATCAGCCCCGCCTCCTGTATTGCATAGACGATTACCCATCCCGGCTATTTATTTTGCCGGTCGAACTCCTTGACGATCTGCTCCGTCAGGTCGACCGACGGATGGCTGTAAATGACGATTTTGACAGTGGACTCGCTGCCCCGGTCGATGACGGCGGTATACCCTTCCTTCTGGGCTACCGCGGATGCGGCGGCATGAATGCGCTGCGCAAAATCCTGGACCATGCCCTTCTGCTTCTCCTGCACCTCACGGTTGAAGTCCTGAATCCGTCGCTGGTACGCTTCCAGCTTCGTCCTGAAGTGCTCCTGCTTCTCCTTGCGGACCTCTTCGCTGAGCGCGCTGTCCTGGAGCGCCTTCTCAAGCTCTTTTAATTCCTGGTCGTCGGAATCGATGATCTTCTGGCGCGTCGTGGAATAACTTTTGAGATCTTCGAGGGCGCGCTTCCCGGCCACGCTCCGCTCGACCACCTGTTGCTGATCCATCATCGCAACCTTGATGCGGTCCGCGGCCTGCACAGGCTGCGCCAACCCCACCAACACCACCGGCACCGCACCCGCCACGATCCAAGTACGTATGTTCATGGGCCCCCTCATCATGGATACGTTTTATTGAATTCCTCGATCACCTGCGACGACACATCCACCGCCTCATCGAAGTACAAAGTGGGCCCGCCGCGCCCGCGATCGAACACGGCCTGGAGCTCCAACCGTTTGGCCACCCGGCCCGACAAGACTTCAATTTTTTCGCGGAATCCGTCCAACACCTCTTTCTGCTTGTCCTGCACTTCACGGTTCAGGTCGGTGACCTTCTGCTGATACTCCGCCATGCGACGCCGGAATTGTTCTTCCCGTTCGCGCTTGGCGTTGGCGCTCAACACGCTGCCCTGCTTCATGAAGTCTTCTTCCATTCGCCGCAGTTCCTTTTCCTCCAACTCGATCAAGGCCTGCCGGTTCTTGGCGAACGAAGCCAGCATGTCCTTCGCTTTCTTCCCGGCATTGGTGTCGCTCAGGACGCGCTGAGGATCGACCACTCCGATACGCGTCGAAGCCGGCACCGTCGAGTGACCGGACCGGCATCCGCCGACGGCCAACGATACGATCAACAGCGCCAGACACAACCCCGCCCGACCGGCTCTCCGCGACCCACTGTAGCCCGTTGGTCCACCCATTGCTGCGATTCCTTTCTCAGACACCGGCACAGACTGTCTTAGACGGATACGGAAAACGTCCGCCGGCGGCGTTGGCGCAAGACATTGCCGCCTTGGCGCGTGGTGAACGGCCGAGGTTATCCCACGGCCACGGGACAAGCGCCTGTCCTGGCAGGCTCGGGGCAGGCGGGGACAAACCAACGATCCGCCCCTACGCTCGCTCTGCGGACGGCCTATTTTCGCATCCGTCGATCGATTGCGAGGCCGACATGACACATAAGTCTGATCGGAGCGTATTGCACAACAATGGAGTGTTTCCGCACCCTGTTAGAACAACGACCCGATCGTGAACTCGAACACACCCATGCGCTCCGTGGGTCTGGGATCCAGGTTGATTCCGTAGGCTGCCCGCAAGGGACCGAACGGAGAAATCCACCTGGCTTCGAATCCGGCCGCGCTCCGCAGTTTGTTAAACTGGACCGGCTCGTTATCGTCGAATCCATTTCCATAGTCGAAGAAGAACACGCCGTTCAATTTCGCTTCGGACGAAATAGTGAAGATAAAATCGTTGTTAAAAATGAGTTCCTTCGCGGAACCCAAGAGGGATCCGTTCGGCGTCACGGGGCCCGCCCGGCCGAACACGAACCCGCGCATGGTGTTGATACCGCCGACGAAGAACCGCTCGGTGAGGGGAATGGGCCGGCCCCCGATCCCCTCCGTCGAGCCGTACCGGACGTGTACCGAGAACCGCGTATCATAGATCAACGGCGTATACTTGATCACATCCGCATAATACTTGAAAAAGTGATTGCTGCCGCCCAAGGCGGGGGTCCCGTAGTCAACCCCGAGACTGAAGCGCCAGCCGGTGCGCGGATCCAGATAATAGTCGCGCGTGTCGCGAAAAATCGACGTACGAAAACCCGTCGACGATTGCGTCCCGAGCTGGCGGCAGATGAGCGGAATGAAATCCGGGCACAGCCCTGCCTCAGGATCGCTGTATTTGAGTTGCTCGCCGAACAGACTGATACTCCCGTTCACATACTCCGACAACCATCGGCTCCACGTCGCGCTGACACCCGACTTCGACTCGAAGTAGGATATGTAGTTGGTCATCGACCGGTAAATATCCAGCTGCAGGGCATTGTACGAGTCGTTCACATAGGGATTGCGGAACGTCACCAATCCCAGCGACCGCTGCTGGCCCAATTGCCCGCGGATACGACCCAACCAGCCGTTCCCGCCGAGATTTCCTTCGGTGATATCCGCGATCGCCACCAGCTTATCCAATGTGCTGAAGCCACCGCCGATGCTGAACTGGCCGGTCGGCTTCTCCTTCACCTTCACGTTGAGATCGACCTTGTCGACATCGACCTGTTGGGGCAGAATTTCGACGGTCTCGAAAAAGTTCAGATTGTTCAGCCGCTGGAAACTACGTTTCAACGCCAGGGTGTCCACCACATCCTGCTCATCCAGCCGCAGCTCGCGGCGCACCACGTTGTCACGAGTTTTGTCGTTGCCGTGGACGTGGATCTCGCGGATCCGCATCATTTCTCCCTCTTTCACGTTGAGGAGAATCGTGGCCGTGCGCGCATTGTTGTCGGGCGTCACGTTGGGCACGACGTCGGCGAACACATACCCCTTCGCGCCGTATAGATCCGTGATGCGCGTGATTTCTCCCCGGATCTTGGCCCGCTGAAAAATTTCGCCCGGTCTGATATTCAGCCCTTCGCGCAATTCATGATCCTCGAACACCGTATTCCCGCGGAACCCAACCTCCTGCACGATGAACGGCTCGCCCTCGACGATCGAATAGTTGATTTCGAACCACTTCTTGTCCTCACTCAGTTCCAGCGTCGGCTGGCTGATCTGGACATTCAGATAGCCCTTGTTCAAATAGACTTCCCGCATGCGCTCGATGTCGTTGCCCAGTTCTTCGCGCTTCAACACGCCGGCATCGGACAAAAGGGACGGCACCTTCAACTGCGTGATGAGTCCATACCAGGGAATCCATTCCCGGGTCGCCGTCACCTTAAAGACTTCCTCTTTGGTCACCGCCCGCATGCCCTCGAAATTGATGCGCCGGACTTTGGCCTTGGTACCTTCCTTGATAAAGTAGGTCAACCGTTTCCGGTCCTCGTCCACCGCCTGGATGACCGGGATGACCTGACAGTTGTAGTAACCGTCCTCTTGATAGGCGAGCCGGATTTTTTCCGCGCTCTCTTTGGCCTGTTGCTGATCGAGGAACGTCTGGCTCTTGATCGTGATCTTTTCCTTGAGTTTGTCGTCGCTCAATTCCTCATTGCCGTCAAACACGATCTCCGTGATGAAGGGCTTCTCCCGGACGACAAACCCGACGGACACACCTCCCGCGGCCGGTTCCGTCTCTACCTGTACATCTTCAAAATAACCGGTACCATACAGGATCTTGACCTGCTCGCGGAGCGCGTCGGCCGTAAACCGATCGTTGGCCTTGAGCGTGAGACGCCCCTCGATCGCCTGGAGTTCAATGCGCTTCTGCCCACGAATGGTGACCGACGCTACCGTGGGCGCCCCGTCCTGAGCGTATAGAGGCTCCCCAACACCGAACGCGTAGAGCGCCGCCAGCGCGAGAATAAGGGTCGTCACCCACCGCCTGCCTCCCGACTTGGTCACCGCAATCCTTCCGTACCATTTGGGAATGCAAGCACTGGTCGTCCTGAAGTTCGAGAAAGGAAACCACCGCGTTCCGTGTCGCGTCTCGTGCGCCGGACCGACCGGCCTTGCGCAGGCACTCACGTACTGTTTTCGTTACCATCACCGATGCGCCGCTTTCGTTGCAGCACCACCGCACATGTGCAGAAAAACTCTCGGATTATATTGACCACATTTTTCAATGTAAAGGAGTTTCCCCGCGCAACGACGCGCGCGCCGCGCCGAAAAGACCGGAGGAAATCTTGACTTCACTTACCCCATCACATACTATCCCCTCTATGACAAGAACAGATGTACGTAAAGCTATTATTCCCGCTGCCGGACTGGGTACTCGCTTCCTTCCTGCCACCAAAGCCTCTCCCAAAGAGATGCTGCCGCTGGTGGACAAACCGCTGATTCAGTACGTCGTGGAGGAGGCCGTCGCATCCGGCATCGAAGACATCATCGTCATCACGGGCCGCGGCAAGCGCGCGATCGAAGACCACTTCGACCGCTCTCTGGAACTCGAAGAAAATCTCAAGGGCAGCGGCACAGGGCAGGTGCTCAACCAGATGCGGCACATCTCGAATCTGGCGAACTTCTGTTACGTCCGCCAGCCGGAAGCCATGGGCCTCGGGCACGCCGTGCTCTGCGCCCAGCACCTGATCGGCGATGAGCCGTTCGCCGTCATTTTGGGCGATGAAATTATCGACGCGGCGGTCCCCGGCCTCGCGCAACTCATTCATATCTACAAGCAACGCAAAGGCGCCGTCCTGGGCGTGCAGGAAGTTCCGCCCCAAGAGGTGAGCCGATACGGCATCATCTCGGCTCGACGCCTGGGCAAAGGGCTCCACCGGGTCGATGACCTGGTCGAAAAACCCGCGCCCGCCGATGCGCCGTCGAATCTCGCCGTCATAGGCCGATATGTCCTGCCGCCGGAGATCTTTCCGATCCTCCGCAAGACCCCGCCGGGGAAAAACGGAGAAATCCAACTGACCGACGCATTGCGGCAACTCGTCAGGCACACACCGATGTTCGCCCACGAGATCGAGGGACAACGGCACGATGCGGGAGACAAACTCGGCTTCCTCATCGCGACTGTGGAATTGGCGCTCAAGAACCCATCCTTGGGACCTGCGTTCGGCGAGTTTCTGCAACAACGACTCCGACCGGCCGCCGCCGACGTGCGTCGCCGAGGCCCGAGCCGATCGGGCCAAGGTCGAACACGCACCACCAGCTAGCCTTGGGCATGACGGAATACCGTCACCCAAACCGTGCCACAGCACGTCACCATCACTGAGACCCTACAGCAGCAGACTGGAGCCTCATGGCTGAAGCAGTAGAACAAGACTTCTCAAGCAACCAGAATCTCGAACCGCCGGACCAGCTGCCCCTGCTGCCTGTCCGGGATATCGTCGTGTTTCCCTACATGGTGCTACCGCTGTTTGTCGGACGCGAGATGTCGATCAAGGCAATCGAGGCCGCGCTCGCGGGCAACCGTATGTTGTTCCTCGCCACTCAGAAATCCCTGGATGTGGAAAACCCGCAACCGGACGACATTCACGCAGTCGGGACCGTGGGCATCATCATGCGAATGCTCAAGCTGCCCGACGAGCGGATCAAGATCTTAGTCCAGGGACTCGCCAAGGGACGGATCGAAGAATACATCCAGAACGACCCCTATTATTCCGTTCGCATCGAGAAACTCGTCGAGACAAAGCCATCCGGATCCACACTGGAGACCGAGGCCGTCATGCGCACGGTCAAGGAGCAGATCGAGAAGATCGTCAGCCTCGGCAAAGTGCTGATTCCCGACGTGATGGTGGTCATCGAAAATCTGGAGGACCCGGGCCGGCTCGCCGACATGGTGGCATCCAATCTCGGACTCAAGGTCGACATCACCCAGGCCGTCCTGGAGATTGTGGACCCCATTCAGCGGTTACGCCAGATCAGCGAAATTCTCTCCAAGGAAATCGATGTCCTCTCGATGCAACAGAAGATCCAGGCGCAAGCCAAAGGGGAGATGGACAAGACCCAGCGCGAATACTTCCTGCGCGAGCAGTTGAAGGCCATTCAGAAAGAACTCGGCGAGTTGGACGAACGCGCGGAGGAAGTGGCGGAATTTCGCAAACGTATCAAAGACGCCAAAATGCCCGAGAAGGTCCTCAAGGAAACCGAGAAACAGCTCAAGCGGCTCGAAAAAATGCACCCGGACACGGCAGAGTCAGCCACAGTCCGGACCTACCTGGAATGGATGGTCGAGCTCCCGTGGAATAAAAAGTCGAAAGACAATCTCGATCTGAAAGCCGCGATGAAGGTCCTGAACGAGGACCACTACGACTTGGAAAAGGTCAAAGAACGCATCGTCGAATACCTCGCCGTGCGCAAGCTCAAAGAGAAAATGAAGGGGCCCATCCTCTGTTTCGTGGGACCGCCCGGCGTGGGAAAAACCTCGCTCGGCAAATCCATCGCCCGCGCGCTCGGCCGCGAGTTCGTCCGGATCAGTCTGGGCGGAGTCCGCGACGAGGCCGAAATCCGCGGCCATCGCAGGACCTACGTCGGCGCACTGCCGGGACGGATTATCCAGGGCATGAAACAAGCCGGCACGAACAATCCCGTGTTCATGCTCGACGAGGTCGACAAAGTCGGCATGGATTTCCGCGGCGACCCTTCGGCCGCTCTGCTGGAAGTGCTGGATCCCGAACAAAACAGCACCTTCACCGATCACTATCTCGGCGTGCCCTTCGACCTGACCGAAGTCATGTTCGTCACCACGGCCAACCTAATGGATCCGATATTGCCCGCCTTACGGGATCGCATGGAAGTCATCGACATCCCGGGATACACGGAAGAAGAGAAACTCGGAATCGCGCAGAAGTACTTAATTCCCAGACAGATGAACGAGCATGGCATTTCCGAAAAACATATCCGCGTGAACGAGCCCGCCATCCGCCACGTCATCTCGCACTACACGCGCGAAGCCGGAGTCCGGAACCTCGAACGGGAAATCGCCAACCTCATGCGAAAAGTCGCCAAGAAGGTCGCCGAGGGCAAATCTGAGTGTCAGACCATCGACCAGGCCAATTTGAACAAGTTTCTGGGTGTGGCGAAGTTCGTTCCGGAAGCGGAACTTGAAAAGGACGAAATCGGGGTCGCCACAGGCCTCGCCTGGACCGAGAGCGGCGGCGACGTGCTGTATATCGAAGCGACCGTCATGAAGGGCAAGGGGCAACTCACCCTCACCGGGCATCTCGGCGACGTCATGAAAGAATCGGCGCAGGCCGCCCTGAGTTATGTTCGCTCAAGAGAGAAAACCCTGGGCATCAGCCCCGACATCTTCGCCAAGAACGACATTCACATTCACGTGCCGGCCGGCGCCACACCGAAAGACGGGCCGTCGGCCGGCATCACCATGGCCACAGCCATCGCTTCCGCGCTGGCCCAGATCCCCGTTCGCCGCGATCTCGCGATGACCGGGGAAATCACTCTGCGCGGGCGCGTATTACCGATCGGAGGCTTGAAGGAAAAAATCCTCGCGGCCAAACGGGCCAAACTCGCGACCGTCGCCCTGCCGAAGCGCAACAAGAAGGACCTGGAGGAAATTCCCAAACATATCCTCAAAGGCATCGAGTTGATCTTTGTCGATACGGTCGACGATGTCATCAAGGCGGCCCTGCGACGATCCTCGTCCCGCAAACCAGGCGCAGCGGCCCCGAAGCCTGCGGTCAAGAAACCGGCGCGCGCGGCCACATCCAAGCGGACAACCGGCTCGCCCAGGAAAAGCCTCCACCTTCCGACGGCAGCGCCATCGTTGATTCTATAACATGGCGTCAAGCCGATCCCGCCGGACCAGTTCTATCGGTAGCGAGTTCGGTCTGATACGGCTGTTGCAAGCGCAGGCTGCCCGACCCGACCGGCAGGTGTTCAAGGGGATCGGCGATGACACGGCTATCCTCACAACCTCGTCCGGCGAATGGACCCTCATCACGACGGACCTCCTGGCTGAAGGTGTGCACTTCGATCCTGCCACCTCCTCCTATGAAGACATCGGGTACCGGGGGGCGATCGCTAACTTAAGCGATATCGCCGCCATGGGCGGCACACCCCGCTTCATGCTCGTCGCGATTGCGATCCCGCAGACCTGCTCGACGGAACACATTCAGCGGCTCTATCGCGGCATGATGCAGGCCGCCAATCCCTATCAGGTCCGCCTGGTCGGCGGAGACACGTCCGCTTCCAAGCACGGCCTGTTTCTCAGCATCACGCTCACTGGAACCGTACAACCTCGGCGTGCTCTGCTGCGCAGCGGCGCCCGCATCGGCGACAGGCTGTACGTCACCGGCACACTCGGCGACTCCCGCGCAGGGCTGGACCTCCTGACGGCCACGGCTCGCGCCGGACCGGTGAAACTGCGTCCCGCACACACCCGCTTTCTCCTCGCGCGACACCACCGGCCGTCCGCCCGCATTGCAGAAGGTCGATGGTTGGTGAAACATGGGCTCGCGAGTTCAGCGATCGACTTATCCGACGGCCTGACCGGTGACCTTCGACACCTCTGCGACGAGAGCGACGTCGGAGCGGAAGTTCTTGCCGGCTCCGTCCCGATCTCTCCTGCCTGTCTGGCCTATGCCCTGGCGTGCGGCCGTGATCCGCAACAGATCGGACGACAGGGCGGCGAAGATTATGAGCTCCTGTTCACCGTACCACGCCGCAAGCAAGCGCAATTCGAACGGCTGGCGGAGAGAACTGATTTTCGCTTCACCTGTATCGGCTCGATCACACCCAAGCGGCTCGGCCTGCGCCTGCGAACCGGAGCCGGGACCACGGAACCGCTCCCGGTCACCAGTTACGAACACTTTGTGCGGCCCTCTTAACGATATCCGGGACAAGGACATCGATGGCAGACGTACGATCGTTGTTTCGTCAAGTTCTCCATCTCGATGAAACACCGCACCGGACGGCGTTGGCATTTGCCATCGGCGTCTTCATCGGCTTTTCCCCGGCCTATGGTCTCCATATGGTGATGGTAGGATTCTGCGCCTGGGCATTCGGGCTGAACGTAGTGGCACTGCTGGCCGGCGCATTCCTCAACAATCCGTGGACGCTTATTCCCATCCTCGGAGGCACCTATTGGACCGGCGCCACACTCTTGGGAGTGCATGACTTTCCGTCCTTCGACTGGAGCGATCTGTCCTTTATGGGGATTTATCACCAGGTCATGCCCTACGCCTGGCCGTTCTTCGTCGGCGGGATGGTCCTGAGTATTGCGGGCGGCCTGTTGGCCTATCCGCTCGCCTACCTCTTACTGTCCAAGTATCGCAGCACGAAACCGGAAGCGGGCCATCCACCGTTGCCCCCTCCCTCAGGCCTGCGCTAAGATCAGTCATCCATCGACCGCATGAAACTACCAACCGCACATTCTCCCGCACCCTATGACGGATCAGCCCTCATTGCCGATCCTATCCACGAATACGTGTCGTTTACAGTGCCGTACGCGACGCCCGATCCGTCGGAACGCACGGAGAAGGATCTGATCGATTCTCCATGGGTGCAACGACTGCGCTACATCTATCAGCTCCAAAGCGCGCGCTGGGTGTACCCTTCGGCGGAACATACGCGATTCGTGCACTCACTCGGCACAATGCACGTAGCGGGCCGCTTTGCGCGCCATTTGTATCCATTCTTGAAGAAAGTGGTCCCCGACCTCCCCTCGGCGGCCTTTGTGGAGGAGTTTCTCCGCATTACGGCCCTGGTGCACGACATCGGACATGGTCCGTTCTGCCATTTCTTCGACGACAATTTTTTACATGGCTTCGGCCTCTCGCACGAAAAGCTCGGCCAGATCATCGTGCGCGAGCACCTGGGACCACTCATCAGAAAAATTCGCCGCAGTCCGTCAGGCCCCTTCGATCGCGGAGAAGAGCTGGACCCGGATCACATCGCGCATGTAATCCTGAAGGAGAAAGGCAAAGATAATTCTCGCATCCCGCGCTGGATCAACATGCTCCAGCCGGTGATTTCGGGCAGCTATACAGCCGATAACCTCGATTATGTCCTGCGCGATGCCTATATGTGCGGTGTCGCGGTAGGGCCGGTGGACCTGACCCGCTTGATTCACTACACCATCGTCACCGACAAGGGCTTCACCATTCATAAAACGGGGCTGCCGGCCCTGCAGATGTTCTTGAATACCAGAATGTATCTGTACTCGAACGTGTATTATCACCGCACGACCCGCGCCATCGACATTCATTTACGCGACATCTTCGGGGACACGATGAAGCTGCTGTTCCCCTCCAATCCGGCCAAGCACATGGATGACTACCTGACCTTGACCGACTGGTCGTTGTTGGAAGACGTCAGACGATGGAAGAAAGCCGGTCAAAGCAGCTTGCGCCGTTTGCATCAGGAATGGGCACATATTCTGGGACGCGACGTAAAGTGGAAAATGGCCTACAGCACGGTGCTCAAGGAAAAAGGCATCGAGCGAGGTATGGACTTCCCCAGTCACGAACAATTCCAGCAGCAGATTCAGAAGGCCTTGCCGGCAAAATTGCAGACGTTGCCGTTTCGCGTCGACATGGCCCCGCTGGATCCGCGCCCGGATCCCAAGGATACACGCGGCATTCCCCTGCTCGTATTCGATCCCGGCACGAAGGGAGTCTCAACCGAGCCGTTGGAAGAGTTCTTGGATCTGCTCCCCACCCGCCTCGTACAATTCCGCATCTACGCCCTCGACCACAGTCAGGACGCAGCCTTATCCCGCGCCGCCGCGACCGTGCTGAATAAGACCCCATTGAGCATGGAGACGAATTTCTAGGGCCCACTCTCGTCAGGAGCGATTGAACAGTCTCCCGGCATGCCCCTCGGGTCTCCCATATGCGAGTGACTCAAACATCCTTCCCCCTAGGTATTCAACTAGGCATGATTGGCTCTATAAACCATACGTAATTTGGTGTATAGTACATTCGCTTGCGATGGCCTCTTATAAGGCTGGCTCTTTAGTGAAATTCAGGACTCCTCTATAGGAGGGATGTGGATAGAGCCGAAAACGAGTCCCTCAATCCCAGCACGAGTCATCCTTCCCCCAGTGGTCGAGCTATCCTCAGCCTCGTTGTCATCTCGATTGCAAGCATCTTCTTCCTCGACGCGATAACACCGCTCGGAGTTCCTGTCTGGGTCTTCTACCTCATCCCGTTGATCCTCACCTACCGGGCCCCCTATACCCTGGCTCCTTACCTTACGGCGGGAGCCTGCGCAGTCCTCACCCTGCTTGGCTTCGCACTATCCAGCCCCATGCCCCACCTGGCTTCATGGATACCTTTGGTGAATCGCGCCGCGGCATTGGGCATGTTTGGCGTCATCGCCCATCTGCTGGTCCAGTACAAACAGACCACGGCGCTCCTGATTCGAACGGCCGCCCTGGACGCGGAACACAAAGCCCTGCAACTAAAGGAGAGCCTGCTGCTGAAAAACGCGCAGGACGTACAGGACCTCTACGACCGTGCGCCTTGCGGATACCACTCGCTGAACTCGCAAGGCATCTTCGTCGGCATCAACCAAACCGAACTCGACTGGCTGGGCTATCGCAAAGACGAGGTCATCGGAAACATGAGTTTCCTGGACCTTCTCACCCCCGAGTCCGCCGAACTGTTTCACCAGCAGTTCCCACGTTTCATCGAGAGAGGAATCGTGCGGAACCTGGAATTCGAGATCCGGCGCAAAGACGGCTCCCTGCTGCCGGTCCTGCTGAGCGCCACGGCCCTCAAGGATGCCGACGGCCTGTTCATCGCCAGCCGCTCCACCCTCGTCGATATCACGGAACGCCGAAAGGCCGATGTCGCCCTGCGCCAAAGTCATCAGACACTCGAGGTGCTCGTCAAAGAGCGTACCGCCGCACTTGAGCAGGCCAACCGGCGCTTGGCGCAGGAGCTCGCTCAGAGCAATCGGATTCAGGCAGCGCTGGCCGACAGCGAGGGACGATACCGGGAACTGGTGGAGTGTCTCCCCCAACCAATTTGGACCTGCCTCCCGGACGGAGAGTGCGACTACCTGAGTCCGCAATGGATCCAGTATACGGGGATGCCGGCGGCTAGGCAGCTCGGCAACGGATGGGTTGAGCAAGTGCATGCTGAAGATCGCCCCAGGATGGTCGGGCAGTGGCGAGAGGCAATCGCACGGGTGCAACCGTTCGACAGCGAGTTTCGCCTTCGAAGGGCAGACGGTACCTATCGTTGGTTTCATGCGCAGGCGACTCCGCTTCGGGACAACGAAGGCCGCCTCCTCAGGTGGTTAGGGACCTTCACGGACATCCATGACCGCAAACAGGCGGAGTCCGTGCAAGCCAGGCTTGCCGCCATTGTCGAATCCTCGTCCGATGCCATCATTAGCAAATCCCTCGACGGGCGCATTCTTACCTGGAACAAAAGCGCCGAGATGATGTTCGGATACTCCAACGACGAAATCATCGGCCAACCGATTTCCCTGCTCATTCCCTCAGACTATCAACTCGAAGAATCCGCGCTGATCGAGCAGATCCGAACAGGAAAACGGGTCCAACAATACGAAACCATTCGGAGACGGAAAGGCGGCACTTGTATCCAGGTCTCCTTAACGGTTTCCCCGATTATCGATGCCCACGGTCTCGTCAACGCCGTCTCGACCATCGCTCGCGACATCACGGCGCGGAAGCGGACCGAAGAGACGATGACCCAGCAACGCCGGCTGATCGAATTGTCTTACGAACCGATTTTCGCTTGGGATATCGATCAGGGCATCGTGGAGTGGAATCGAGGGTGCGAGCAGCTGTACGGTTATACTCGAGCTGAAGCGCTGGGGCAGAGCAGCAATCTTCTGTTGCAGAGCCGGCTGCCCGCCCCCCTCAGCACAATCCGGGCCGAATTGGAACAGACGGGAGAATGGACCGGCGAGATTCACCATCGCACGAAAGACGGGCGAGACGTGCTCGTGTCCAGCCGCTGGGGGTTGCTGAAGACCAACGGCCGAAGCCTTGTCCTGGAAACCAACCGGGATATCACTCAGCTGCGCCAGTCCGAGACTATGATTCTCAGAAAAAATAAAGATCTTGAAACACTCTTGTACGTGACCTCCCATGATCTGAAAGAACCCCTACGGGCCATTGAAAGTTTTTCCGTGCTCATCCAGGAACGTTATGCCACCCGCCTGGATGAGAAGGGTCAGGATTTTTTACGGCGCATCGTTCGAGCCACGAAACGCCTCGACCAACTGCTGACAGATATTCTGGATCTCTCCCGCGCGCAGCGCATGGATCCGCCCGTCGACGACATCGACGCCGAGCTGCTGGTGCAGGAAGTTCTGCGTCGCCTGGAGCGGCGCATCAAGGAAACCGGAGCCAAAATCACGATTCGATCGCCCCTCCCTTACCTGCGGGTCAATACCACCTGGGCCATCCAGGGCATCTACAATCTAGTCGCGAATGCGCTCAAATTTTCGTCTGCCGGGCAACCTCCTGACATTGAGATTGCGCCACACTCCGGGATGAATCTTGAAGGAGCCGAACTCATCGGTCTGGTCGTGCGGGATCGTGGCCCCGGAGTGGCTCCTGAGCAACGCGATCGGATATTCGAACTATTCCGACGGGCGGTCGGACGCGAGATAGAGGGGACCGGCGCAGGGCTGGCCATCGTTCGGCAAGTGGCCGAGCGACACGGTGGCCGTGCCTGGATGGAACCCCGCGAAGGTGGCGGATCAGACTTTTTTATTACATTCGGCATCAACCAGTCCAGTCTGAGGAGGGTGCAACGATGACCATGCAGCCCCTTGATATTCTCATCGCAGAAGACAATGAAGACGACATCTTGCTGATCAGGGAAGCTTTCGAGACCGTGAACATGGCCAATCGTGTGGCCGTCGTACGGGACGGCGAAGAAGCGCTCGCCTATTTACGTGGTGAAGCTCCTTTCAGCCAATGTCCATTTCCCGGCCTGGTGCTCCTCGATATCAACATGCCGAAGAAAACCGGACTCGAGGTGCTGGCTGAAATCAAGTCCGATGCCCGCTATCGTGCACTTCCGGTCGTCATGTTGACCGTCAGTGAGCGCGAGGAGGATATCGTACAGTCATTTGAACAAGGCGCCTGCTCGTACATTCGAAAACCTGTCACATTCAGCCGGTTCCTGTCGGTCGTGAAAGAGTTCGAACTTTATTGGACGCTGGTCTCGCGTGTCCCGATGCTGAAGAGGTAACACATGCACGTGTTGCTGATTGAAGATAATGAAGATGATGCGGAGTTGATCCACCAGGCGCTCTGCGAGCGGTCGTCGGATGGGGTCACAGTCAATTGGGCGAACAGACTCCAAACGGGTGTAAAGAAACTGGCGGAAAGCCGGGTGGATGCTGTCCTGATCGATCTTTCGCTACCCGATAGCCAGGGACTGGAGACACTCGATCGGGTGCGGGCTCAAGCGCATGACGCGCCGGTCATCGTCCTGACAGGCCTAGATAACGACGCGGTGGCTGAGAAATCCCTCCTGCAGGGAGCGCAGGACTATCTCGTGAAAGGCCGTCTGACCGGCGATGCACTCCGGCGGGCCATCCGGTATGCCATGGGCCGGCACCGTGTCGAGCAAGCCTTACGAAAGAGCGAAGAACGGTTTCAGTTGACCTGCCTCGCCACCCGC
>JBEIQG010000198.1:0-7038 GCA_040376625.1 Nitrospira sp.
CCCGCAGGACGCGCGAAAAGACCACCAAGCGCTAAAGGTGATAGTCCCCTGCGGCTTCCGGCTGATACAGGACTTCCTTGATGCGCACGGTTCGCACCCCGGCCGGCACGGGCCAATCCACCGTCTCACCCGCGCGTGCCCCCAGCAGGGCGGTCCCGATCGGCGCAAGGATCGACAGTTTCTTTTCCTGGATACCGGCATCGGAAGGAAATACCAGCGTATAGACATTTTCCATGCCGGTATCGACGTCTTCGATCCGGACTTGGGAATTCATCGTGACCACATCATGGGGAACGGCCGATGGGTCCACGACATGGGCGCGATCGAGCTCATTCTCCAGGCTCTCGAGGTGATCACGGTCACGCGCCCCGCTGCTGATACGAGCCCTCAGAACGTCTCGCAGGCGGGCCAAATCGAATTCGGTAATGTAGATCTCGCGCTGGGTCATGGCTATACTCCTTTGATTTTCGTCTCGCCCATCATTTGCGGCACAACCCGACGATAGTCCGCGGCGAACTTCGGCGTCTTGACCGTTAAGACCGGACAGGTCGAGCGGCGCAACACCGCTTCCGCCACGCTTCCGAACCCTGGCGCGGAGACACCGCTGCGGCCATGGGTACCCATCACGATCAAATCGGAATGATGGCGTAACGCAGAGGCAAGAATCGCATCGGAGGCAATGCCTCCGGAAACCTCGATGTCGGCCGCCAATCCGAACGTAGCAATGAGGGCTTGGAGTTCCGACAATTGCCTGTTCCAGTCATCGCGCTTTTGCATTTCCTGTTCGACCATGCCCAGGCCGCAATCTAAGTCGTAGCAGGCCGCCTCCAGCACATGCATCAACGTAACGTTGGCGCCCAGGCCGTTGGCAAGTTGTATGGCATATTCGAGGGCATCCAGGGAAGGACTCGAAAAATCCAGCGGCACCAGAATACTCCGGATCTGCACCTCCCTACTTCCCCTAGACAGCTTGCCCGCTTCGTCACGCAGCCCCGGCACCGCGAGAACCGGACAGGGCCCGTCCTTCACGACCCGTTCCGCCGTGCTGCCCATCAGCCCATACAGCAAATTCGTTTGCCCCTGAACACCCAGCACGACAAGCTCCGCCCCCTTGTCCTTGGCAGCCAGACCGATGTGCTCTGCCGCGTTCCCCAGAACCAGCCGCACCTTGATTGAGGCGCCACGCCGCGCCAGATCGTCACGCACCCGCTCCAACTGCCGCGCAGCCTCCGCTCGCGCCTGCACAACCGCCACAAGGGACTCCGCCTCGGCGCTTGATCGGTTCTCTGCATCGATCACATGCATGACCTCCAACGTGGCTCCCCAGTGGGAGGCGAGATAGACGGCATAGTCTTGCGCACAGGCCGCGCCGTCCGAAAAATCGGTCGCCAGGAGAATCCGTGTCATCAGTGGTCTAATCATGATAGCTCCTCTGAAACGGTTGGGCGACTGTTCCCATGGAGGCGACCCGTCTCCGGCGAGCGGCATCGGACGGTCGATCAAGGAGCGGTGCGCGTGGATGACGGCAATCTGAATGCGGACGATCAACGACTAATAGCGAATTATTCAGCAAGACAAGTGCCAGCAACTCTCCCGTTCGTGCACTTGGTCCCCGCTTATAGTCAGGGCGGGTCCGATAGCCGATACCCCTGCTTCCAACACCCAACTGTTGCCATTTGCAGCAGAGGCCTTCCTCACCGTGAGGCAATACACCCCGCTACGGCGATAGAGAATTTCCTGCTCGCACTGTGCCGGTGCGCGCCTTAGGAACCTCCCGACAAGAGTCGAGCGTGCCGCTACCGGCCCGGACTCTTTATGAAGGCCGTCGCGAGGCATAGCCGACCCAATCCCGCCTGGGCTCCGCGCAGGTGAGGCCGACCCAGGCTTACCTGCTGTCCATCGAGGTGGCCGAATGAGAACAGCGCCGCCGGGCGACAGGACCGAACGATGGAGTAGGCATTTATGAATAGTCCGGGCTAGGCTAGATTCCGCAGAGGCAGGGCCCAGAAACCTACGACTTCCGTTGCGTTGATGACCGGCAACCGTACATGACCGGCACGATGCTGTTCAGTCGTGCTCGTTCACCTTCCCTTGATCTGGGTGAGACGGAATCCTCATCAGCGCCCCCGCCACGATCTCACTGTAGCCGTAGAACATGAATCGGCCATGAACAAAGGATGAAGAATTCTCCATGAATATGTTTTCATCGACACTCCATCTGTATGTCAGATTCGCCTGGTACCAAGCACATGGCCGGTGAGGTGCTTCGAAGACGTGATACAACAGGCGATGACGGGCCTGCTACCCTCACGGCGACGTGCTCGCGCGCACGACCTGGGTCAGCCCCCAGAGCAGAAACAGCCCATAGACCATACCGAAGAACCAGGGAAAGCTGATCGCGCGATGCGCCCACCATTGACGATGCTGCCGGAACGCCCAGGAGGGCTCGAAGGAGCGCGGCTCGTTGCATTCTTCCACGATCGTTTCACGATGCTCACGGAGTCGATAGAGACTGCTCACCGGCCTTCGCTCCCGCCATTCAGGCATGGTTTCGATCCCTCGTAGCTGCCACTCCCAAAGCGCATTTTGCCCTGAGAACCGCCCGAGCACGATCGCCATCTGCACACTCATGAGGATTCCGATGATGCTGAACAGGACAATGATGAGGGTAAAGGGAAGCGCCAGCGATTCCCGCGACACCAGCAACCCGATCACCGCGACAAAAATCGAATTAGCGGTCAGATAGTCCGACAGCATCGTGTGATAGTCCCGCACGCCGGACGTCCACAACGTCAATAGATGCGCATAATCGGATCGCAACGCATCTTGCTCCAAAGCAGTCACCTTAACAGACGGTTGAAAAACTATGTGGAGGGTTCCTGGAGATCAATGATCCACCGTGTGAGATGATGAGTCGTCCGCGCACAGGATGTTCAAAACGGCCGTCCAGCGCGGCCGCAGCAAGCGAAGAGGCGAAGCGTACTCCGAGTACGTTGAGCCTCTGAACGACGCGAGAACAAAGCTGGCCGACTTTTTCAACATCCTGTTAGGCTCCATTGGCGTCCTGTCCGACCAGCCGATATGCATTGCGCAGATACTGCCCTACCATGCGCTGCGTGTTGAAGAACGCCGCATTCACGGCAATCGCGTGCTTCATGATCTCGACGAACCCCTCCCGGTCCTTGTAAAAACAGGGCATGACCTTCTGCTCAAGCTTGTCATAGAGAGCCCGGGCATGGCAGGCCTCCATGTCCTCCGCGGGCGAACCACAGGCCTCGATTTTTTCGCCGATCGACCAACCCGTCACCCCTTCGATATGCCCCTCGACCCACCAGCCATCCAGCACGCTTAGACTGGGGACACCGTTCATCGCCGCCTTCATGCCGCTGGTGCCGGAGGCCTCCATCGGCGGAAGCGGCGTATTCAGCCACACATCCACGCCGGCGCAGAGGAGACCTGCCAGCGTCATGTCGTAATTGGCGAGGTAGGCTACCGACAGCTGGCCGCGCATGCCATGAATGCGATGGATCATCTCCTTACCGGCTTGATCCTGAGGATGCGCCTTCCCCGCAAAGACGAATTGAATTGGGCCCGCCTCTTTTAACAGCCGTCGTAGCCGTTCGATATCGTGAAACACCAGCGTTCCTCGCTTGTATGCCGTCGCACGGCGCGCGAAGCCGATGGTGAGCACATCGCGATCGAATCCCGCGTTGGTCTGACGGTTGACTTCGTCGACCAAAGCCAACTTGGCCTCCCGATGGGCCATCCAGATTTCAGGACCGGGAATACTGATGGCGTAACGAAGCGACAACTGGTCATATCGCCAGTCCGGCAGGTGGCGGTCATAGAGGTTTTGAAACGGGGGCGCGGTCCAGGTGACGGCGTGCACGCCGTTCGTAATGGAATGAATCGGGTAACCAGGATACAACGAGTGGGAGACCTCGCCATGCCGCATCGCCACACCGTTGACGAACCGGGATCCCCGCAAGGCCAGCAAGGTCATGTTCAACGCGCCCTGGTGCTGGCAGGCCTGCACGAGATCGCACCGCCGGCTCCCCAACACCCGATGCGCAAGTTCTTCGGGAAACTGGTCGTGTCCCGCCGGCACCGGCGTATGGGTGGTGAACACGCATTGCTCTCGCACCTGCTCAATCACTTCCGGCGGCACCTCACCATTCCGCGCTTCCGTCCCGATGGCCGCCTCGATCAAAGCCAGGACCAGCAGTGCCGCATGCCCTTCATTGAGATGATAACGAAAGATGTTCCCGTGCCCCAACGCGCGCACAAGGGCGAACCCGCCGAACCCCAGGACCATTTCCTGACATAAGCGGTAATGCGGATCTCCGCCGTAGAGCGAGTCCGTAATGGTCCGATCCCAAGGGCTGTTTTCCGGCAGATCGGTATCGAGCAGATACACGGGAACGGTATGGCCCGACATGCCGGTCACGTGATGCCGCCAGGCGCGAACGTGCACGGTCCGGCCCTCGATTTCGACCGACACTCGCGGCTCCGTAGGTTCGGCGAAATCGTTGACCGTCCAGGCGACCGGCTCCTCCGACTGCCACCCCTTCTGATCGAGTCGCTGATAAAAATAACCCCGCCGGTGGAGCAATGTGACGCCGACCATCGGCACGCCCAGATCGGCTGCAGAACGAATCGTGTCGCCGGCCAGAACTCCGAGTCCTCCCGCATAGGTCGGCATCTGCGGATTCAGACCGATCTCCATGGAAAAGTAGGCCACGAGGGTGTGGCTGTTCTGCTGGGTCATGAGGCCTCCAGCACCTGTTTGATCAGTCGAAGCTCATCACGCACCAGCCGAGGCATGAGAAAATTCCGGCGCACATGTTCGCGCCCCACCCGACCGAACTCTCCCCGTTCTCCCGGTCGCTGCAGCAGATGGAGCAGCCGCTCCGCGCAGGCTTCCACGGTGTCGACCAGATTTGCCTGAAAGGGTTCGGGAAATTGCATGGGAATGCCTCCGGTGTTTCCGGCAACCACCGGTTTCTCTTTCCATAACGCTTCGGACACCACCAATCCGAATCCCTCCCGCAAGGACTTCTGGATCACCACATCGCAGCCACGCTGGAACGCATTGACCTCCATGCTCCCAACCCCGGCAAGATTCGTAAAGACAAACAGGTCCGGGTCTTTCGCGGCTTCGTCTTCGACTCGATCCAGAATCTCCCAGCCCTCCGGATCGTCGCCCGCCATCGCGCCGATGAGCACCAATTGAACGGCGGGGATTTCCTCCTTGACCAGCCGATAGGCCCGGACAACCCCGAGCGGATCTTTCCAAGGATCGAAGCGCGACACCTGCAACAGTAACGGCCTCGCCGGATCCACGCCGGAATCCGCAATCGCTCGCCGGCACAAGTCTTCCGGCAACTCCATGTTCTTCGTGGCGAGGGGATCGATGGCCGGCGCGATGAAGGCGACCCGCTTCGCCGCCAATTGGGGCAGCAGGAACTGGCCCATCGTAAAGACGACCGCATCATACTCTTCGAGCAACGGCCGCAAAAACTGACTGACCTCTTTATCAGGCGCCGAGCTGTCGATATGGCAGCGCCAGATCCATTTGGCATCAAGGGGCCCGGCAAAATGTCGAATAGCCTCCGGCTGCGGGTCGTGCACGATATACACATCGTAGTCATTGCCGAGCGCCTTGGCACTGCGCTCATTGACCTTGAGGTAGAGATCCTGTGCCGCGTTCCCCAAGCCGTAGTGCCCGCCTTGCAGTGCGTTATGGAAGGCCTTGGTAATGGCAAAAAATTCGGGTTCGCCATGGATGAGCCGCCAGTCCGCTTGCACACCGAGCGCCTGCAGCATCGGCACATAACGCGCCAGCAGTTCCGCCACACCTCCGCCGGCGGCCGTGGAATTCACGTGACAGACCTTGACGCCCTGCAGTTCCTTCGCAAGTGCCCTCAGCTCCTCATAGGCCTCCTCGCTCACTAATTTTCGGTAGCCCTCCAGATTGGCTTGTATCGCTCCGCATCGTCGTCCGATGCCGACTTTCGGTAACTGCGTCTTTACGTCCATTGCATGTACATCTCCCTCATCAATCCGTCTCTGGACTCCGACCGTTCCGTTCTACCCGAACGTCACGCGCACCCAACCGCCCAAATAGTGCGTGATCGCGACCACACAGAGTCCGATCACGACATGTTCGCCGATCACCTTCCAGGGCGGAACCCGCTGCGCACGCGCCAGCGCATAACTGAGCACCGCCAACAGCGACAACCCCCAGATGAGGCTGGCTGCGACCGCCAGGTCCAGCGGCATGAACAACACCGGCACCGCAAAGGTCGCGGCAATCAGGAACTTCGCCGCAAAGGTCGCCAGTGTCGATTCCCAGATCTCATTCGTGTTTCCATGGTTCTTGGATTCTTCGGCCACGTGAATGCCCAGGGCATCGGACATCGCGTCGGCGACTGCAATGGTGAGCAGTCCTCCCAGGACAACAGACTTCGACTGGGTCCCCGCATGCAGTCCCACCATCAACCCCAACGTGGTGATCACGCCGGAGGTGAGTCCGAAGCTGAACCCGATCTTCAACGCGGTGCGCATACCCCATACCTTGTCATCGCGGCAGACCGTCTCAGAGGGAGCGGGATGTCGGAGTCGAGGATCAACAGGCGTCCTTCCCCGCTCCTCGCAGGCAGGATGAGATCCAGTCATTCAGCGATTCAAGCACCCGGGTCACCGCCCGATTGGCCGCCAGCACGCCTCCATAGGCATCCTCACTCGGAGCCGGCTCGAACGATTCAAGACTCCTGACGCCCATGATGCGTTGCTCCTTCGTTTCCGTCAGTTGGGCGCGCAGCCGTATCCTAGTGCCGCTCGGCCGCTGCAGAAATTCCTGTTGCACCACCAGGCCGGAAATGTCCAGCCGGTAATCTCCCCGGGCCGCCGTCGGCATCGGTACCACCACACGCCAGAAGCTCATACGCTCCAGCGACTGCAGCAGCAAGGGCGCCAACATCCGCGGCGGGGTATCGACCCACACATTGGTTGCGTAGTAGTTCACTTCATACGGCC